>JABUTQ010000343.1 GCA_021443605.1 Bacteroidales bacterium
CCTTGGCAAGGTCGTGCTCTACCAACTGAGCTATTTCCGCAGGTTTGGTTCCTTTTGGGATTGCAAAGGTAGCCATATTTTTAGAACTACCAAAAATAATTTCAAAAATCGCTCTATTTTTTTGTAGTGGCAGACCAATAGACAAATCTGTCCTTTCCGGAAAGATCCTGAACAATCTCGGAGCCCGGAAAAAGCTCGGCAGTCTGCTTGCCAAGCTGTTCATTGATTTCCAGCCAGATAGAGCCGTCGTCAGCAAGGAGCGACTCTGTCCACGATGCTATCCTGCGGTAAAAGACAAGTGGATCTTCATCCGGGACGAACAGTGCGAGAGAGGGCTCGAAATCGAGGACATTTTTACACATCCTAGCCTTCTCCTTCTCCATTATGTAGGGAGGGTTGGATATTATCAAGTCAAATTTCGGCAGGCCGGCGGGTGGAGCCCCGAGCAAGTCTGCCCAGAAAAAGACCGGCTTACCACTTAGCGTCTTCACCCTCTGCTTGCAAGCAATCTTCAAGGCATCGTCAGAAATGTCGCAGCCAAACACCTGTGCTTCAGGAAAGAGAGAGGCAAACGCCCAGGCAATGCAGCCGCTTCCGGTGCAGATATCGAGCACGTTGAACGATTCCTTCCCTTTGGCATCCATCTCTTCTGCGGCGAGAGCCACCATCTCCTCTGTCTCGGGACGGGGGATGAGAACCCCCTCCGAAACGCGGATTTTCAATTCCGCAAATTCCGTATAACCAAGCACATACTGCAACGGACGACCTGTTTCCAGCTCTGCAATCATCCGTTCCATCTTGGAAACGGACTCTGCGGCAAGTTCCATTTCGGGCTCCGAGATGTATTTGTGCTCCGCAAGAGCCGTCACCTCAGTGAAGACGCGCAGAGCCATCGCCCTCGCCTCTTCTGCAGGATAAAGCACCTCAAGCCTACGGCGTGCATCTGATATGAAGGCACTAACCGTCATTTTGAACTTAGAATGAGTTCTGTCATGAACTGAGTGATGTCGAGACCGGCGGCTGCCACCATCTTGGGCACGAGGCTCATCTTGGTCATACCGGGTACAGTATTGATTTCCAGGAAGTAAATCCCGTTTTCATTTGCTATGTAATCTATCCTGATAACCCCCTTGCATCCGAAATATTTGTAAATGTGGGCGGAGATTTCACTGATTTGAGCAGCAAGTTCGTTTGATATCAATGCGGGACAAATCTCCTGGCTGCCTCCCAGATACTTTGCCTCGTAATCGAAATATTCGTTGTTTGAAATAATTTCGGTAACGGGGAGCGGACGAATCTCAGAACCTGTCGAATAAACCCCCTGAGTAAACTCGCGCCCCGGGATAAACTCCTCCACCAAAATTGTATCGTACTCCTTGAATGCCTTCTCGCAAGCCGGCTGAAGCTGTTCCGGAAACATAACTTTTGTAATTCCGAAGCTCGATCCACCATCAGCGGGTTTCACAAAGAGAGGAAGAGACAATTTCTTGATAATCTTTTCAGTATCAATAGCATCACCTTTGCGAAGGAACACCTCTCGTGCCATTTTTACCCCGCTGTCCTTGAGGAATGTCTTGCAGGCGTATTTGTTGAAAGCCACCGTGCAGGCAAAAGAGGAACAGGTGGTGAACGGAATCCCTATCATTTCGAGGTATCCCTGAAGGATGCCGTTCTCTCCCGGAGTGCCGTGAATCATCAGACAGGCTACGTCAATCTGCACATTCTCCCCATCTTTGCCGATAAAAGAGAAATCGTCCTTACAAATGGGAGCCACAACCGAAGGGACATCTTCTTCATCCCACTCTATCACGTTCCATTCGGTTCCACGGAGATATACCTCATAAACATTGAAAAGCTCTCTGTCAATTACTGATGCGACATACCTTCCGCTCATCACGGAAATCTCCACTTCGGAAGAGTTTCCGCCATATACAACTGCTATATTCTTTTTCATAATATCCTTACTATTAGTTAGTTAGTTAAAGAAATCATCCTCTTCCGTGCGCTTGGAGTCGGTTGACTTCCCTTTTATGAGATCCTCATCGCCACCTGTGCATCTCATATCCATATTCCATCCCGGAGGGGCGACAAAAACGTCTTCGTTTGTAATGGGGATTGTCTTGTCTGCCATAACCTTCTGCATAAAGATACCCCAGATAGGAAGCGCCATATTCGAACCACCGCCATAATGCAAACTCTCGAAGTGAACCTGACGATCTTCTGCTCCAACCCACACTCCGGCAGTGAGTTTGGGAACATATCCGATGAACCACCCGTCTGACTGGTCGTTGGTCGTACCGGTCTTGCCGGCGGCATTTGTGATGCCGTATTTCCATTTAATCCTTCCGGCAGTACCCTCATTTACAACACCTTGCATAAGGTTAACCATAAGATATGCAGTAGATTCGCTCAATGCCTCACGCTTGCGGGTCGAGAACGATGCAAGCAGGTTGCCTGCATTGTCTTCTATCCTGTTTACCATCATAGGGCTGATGTACTCACCGCGTGACGGGAACGAATTGTATGCTGCAACCATCTCATACACAGATATATCGCATGAACCCACGCAAAGGGGATACACAGGATCGAGAAAACTGCTGATTCCCAGTTTGCGGCACATGTCCACCATTGCCAACGGACCGAACTGTTTCATAAGGTAGGCCGATATGTTGTTGGAACTGTGCGTCAAACCCCACTTTAGCGTAACCGTGTTGCCGATATATTCGTCTTTGTCGGTACTTTTCGGAGTCCATACATCATTCCCCACCTCAAAACTGTAAGGGATGTTGACCACCTTGTCGCAAGGGGTGTACCCCTCTTGCATGGCCAGGGTATAAAGGAACGGCTTGATGGTGGAACCAACCTGCCGCTTTCCCTGACGGGCATTGTCGTATTTGAAGAATTTATAATCGGGACCTCCGACGTATGCCCTCATCTTGCCGGTGTTCGGTTCCAGGGCGATAAAAGCTGCACGAAGGAAAGACTTGTAATATTTAATGGAGTCGTCGGGGGTCATTACGGTATCCACAAAACCTTTTTTGTCCCACGAGAACAGGCGCATATCGGTCTTCTTTGAAAAAGTCTTGAGAATATCGTTTTCAGACATTCCGTCCCTCTTGAGCATTACATAGCGGTCGCTCCAACGGCGAGCCTGCTTCATCAGAAGGTCTATCACTTCCGGCTCTACGTCATCTGAAAAAGGTCTCTGTTTCTTCCGTTTCAAATCTTGGAAGAACACCTTCTGCAACTCCTTTCCAAGATGCTCACGCACAGCCTCTTCTGCATATTTCTGCATTCTGGAATCAATGGTCGTGTAGATTTTGAGACCATCTTTATCCAGATTGTACTGGCTGCCGTCCGGCTTGAGATTCTTGTTGAGCCATCCATAGAGGGGATCGTCTGCCCAAAGGGTTGAATCTGCCTGATAATCAATATAATTTGCATATGAAGACTTGCGTGGCTCCTTAGCATTCATTGTCCTGCGGAGCATATCCCTGAAGTATGTTCCCGTACCGGCATTGTGGTCCTGCTGCTGATATGAAAGCACTATCGGCAGGGCGCTGATGGAGTCATATTCGTCTCTGGAGAGATATCCATACTTGCGCATCTGCTTGAGCACGTGGTTTCTGCGCACGAGCGACTTATCGGGATTGATGGCGGGATTGTACCTTGTGGGCTTGTTCACCATCCCCACGAGACACGCCCCCTCCTCTACAGTGAGATCGATGGGATCTTTGTCAAAAAATGTCCTCGCAGCGGTCTTGATGCCGTATGCATTGCTGCCGAAGAAGATGGCATTCAGATACATAGTGACAATCTCGTTCTTGGTGTAGTTTCTTTCAAGCTTTACGGCGGTTATCCACTCCTTGAACTTGCTTCCCGCCAATTTCACATATTTGCCCCCCGGGATGGAAGAAGTTGCCGTGTCTCTCGGGAACAAAGTCTTGGCAAGCTGCTGGGTGATGGTACTACCACCTCCCGCGCTCGACTTGCGAAGGGCCAATGTCTTGACCGCCACACGGGCAAGGGAACGGAAATCGATGCCGCTATGTTTGTAAAAACGGGCATCTTCCGTAGCAACAGCCGCATCCACAAGGGATTGGGGCAGCTCCTCATATTTTACATAGGAGCGATTCTCGATATGGTAAGTATTGAACACCTTGCCGTCTTCCGATATAAGCTGGGTGGCAAGATTGCTCTTGGGATTCTCAAGCTCTTCAAACGATGGAATCTTTCCGAACAGACCCACAAAAAGAAGCACGAGAAAAAGCAGAACAAATGGTGAAACGACAAGCACCCACCACCATTTTATAATTGTTTTCTTAGTAGAATCTTTCATTTTCAAGCAATTATAGCTGTCTGTATTAATTATTCAAAGTGATTCAAACCGCAAAAATAACAATAAAAATTTGGAATGTAACTCTAAATATCCGTTACTTTGTGGCCTAATTTTTTACGAAAGAGATATATGGGAGAGAATCTGGTCATCGTTGAGTCACCTGCAAAGGCAACCACAATACAAAAAGTTCTTGGTAAAGATTTCACGGTAAAGTCGAGTTTCGGACACATCCGTGATTTGTCGGAGAAGAAGCTTGGGATAGACATAAAAAATGGTTTTACACCTGATTACATAATAACACCCGATAAGAAAAAGGTGGTGGCAGAGTTGAAGAAGGCTGCGGAAAAAGCCTCGTCAGTATGGCTTGCATCCGATGACGACCGCGAGGGAGAGGCAATTTCGTGGCACTTGGCACAGACACTCAATCTTGACATAGCAAAGACCAAACGCATTGCTTTTCACGAGATTACAAAAGAAGCCATCTTGGAGGCATTGGACAATCCGAGAGACCTCAACCTCAATCTGGTGATGGCGCAGCAAGCCCGCAGGGTGCTTGACAGACTGGTCGGATACGAGCTCTCTCCGGTGCTTTGGAGGCGTGTCCAGCCAAAACTCTCCGCCGGCCGCGTGCAATCGGTGGCCCTCAGGCTTATTGTTGATCGCGAGCGCGAGATACTTGCATTCAAATCACAAAAATACTTCAAGGTAGAGGGGGCGTTCCTTTCCGAAGAGACAGAGATTAAAGGTGTCCTCGAGACCAAATTCCCAGATGATGCCACCGCAGAAGCTTTCCTCGAAAAGTGCAAGGATGCCTCTTTCAAGGTAGATTCCGTAGAGAAAAAGAACGGCACCCGCTGCCCCGCATCCCCCTTCACCACATCTCTCCTTCAACAGGAAGCCTCCCGCAAGCTCGGATTCTCCGTCAACAAGACGATGACAGTGGCACAGCGCCTGTACGAAGCCGGTATGATTACCTATATGCGTACAGATTCCACAAATCTCTCTTCCCTGGCGATAAACACCGCCAAAGATTATATCACCAGAGAGTTCGGCCCACAATATTCAAAGGTGAGGAAATACAAGACCAAGAGCAAAGGAGCCCAGGAGGCGCACGAGGCAATAAGGCCCACATATATCCAGAATGTCACAATCAACGGCAGCGCTGATGACAAGAAACTCTATTCCCTCATTTGGAAAAGGACAATCGCCAGCCAAATGGCCGATGCGCAGATAGCCAAGACAATCGTAAAGATTGGCAGCGACAAGTTTGAAGACAAGTTCATAGCCGAGGCAGAAAGTGTAATCTTTGACGGATTCTACAAGGTATATATAGAAGGTAAGGATGACGAAAGCGAGAATGTGGCTCAGAACCTTCCCGAAATGAAAGAGGGACAGCCATTGTCAAGAAATGCAATCGTAGCCACGGAAAAGTATTCTGCCCATCCCGCCCGTTACACGGAAGCCGGGCTCGTCAAGAAACTGGAGGAGCTTGGAATCGGCCGTCCTTCCACATACGCCCCCACAATCACAACGATTATGAAAAGGGGATACGTCATCAAGGGAGACAAAGAGGGAGAAAATCGCAAATATCAGATTATCAGTCTAAAAAACAATACCATCACCCACAAGACTTCAACCGAGAAAACCGGTGCAGAAAAGGGGAAACTCCTCCCTGAGAATATCGGAATGTCAGTCACAGATTATCTGGCAGACCATTTCTCATCAATCTTGGATTACGGATTCACAGCAAAGATTGAGGAAGATTTCGATGAAATCGCCCTTGGAAACCGAGTTTGGAATGATGTCATTTCTGAATTCTATGGTCCTTTCCATCAGTCGATTGAGACCACTTTGGCAGACAAGACATACACCCATGTCGAGAGAGTGCTCGGCATTGATCCCGCCACAGGGAAAAACGTGATCGCCCGTATGGGGCGATTCGGTCCGATTGTGCAGATTGGCACCAACGACGATCCGGAAAAGAAATATGCGAGTATGCGGAAAGGGCAGCTCATAGAGGATATTACCCTTGAAAAGGCCCTTGAGATATTCAAATTGCCGAGAAAAGTGGGAAGCTTTGAAGATCAGGAGATTGTGGCCGCCATCGGACGCTTCGGGCCATACATCAGACACGGCTCGGCATTCGTTTCGCTCGGCAAGACGTACGACCCGCACAGCATCACCGAGGAAGAGGCCGTAAAGTTGATTCTTTCCAAGAGAGAACAGGAACAGAACCGCAACATCGCCAATTTTGAAGCAAGTGACATTCAGGTGCTCAACGGCCGTTACGGCCCATACATCAAGCAAGGGAAAAAGAACTACAAGATTCCCAAGGGAGTCGATCCTAAAACCCTTACGGAAGAAGCCTGTCTAAAAATAATTTCAGACAACAATTAACCGAACTATACAATGGCCAGTTATCAAATTGATGAAATCGACCAGAAGATTCTCTCTTTTTTGGTCAAAAACGCAAGAATGCCATTCCTCGAGATAGCCCGCGAATGCGGAGTCTCAGGCGCTGCCATTCACCAGAGAGTCAAGAAGATGGAAAACCTCGGCATCATCACCGGGTCCCGCTTGCTCGTAAAACCTCAGACACTCGGGCTCAACGTATGCGCCTTCATCGGAGTGTCACTGTCAAGTGCAAATGCCTATACAGATGTGATTTCAGCTCTTAGAAAGATTCAGGAAGTAGTTGAATGTCATTTCATTACAGGCCAATACACATTGATGCTCAAGATATATTGCTTCGATCACGAGCACTTGATGGAGATTATCATCAACACAATCCAGAATATTCCCGGAATTGAGAAGACCGAAACCTGGATTTCCCTCGACCAGTCTATCGAAAGACAGGTTTGGGTAAAAGAGTACGACTACAACCCCAAGGAGAAAAATTAGGAATCTATTTCAGGATTTCCTTAAAAATCTCCAAAAAGACCTTATCTCCACTTGAAGCGAAATGCTCCGGGTGGAACTGCACACCGATAATCAAACCTCCGCCATCAGCATAATCTTTCAGCGGAGATGTTCTTTCTATCGCTTCAACGATACCGTCTGCCGCCCTTGCGGTGACTTTGAATCCGGGAGCCACATCCTTCACAGACTGATGGTGGAACGAGTTGACTTTCACCGACTCAGCCCCTAATTCTTTTTCAAGTTTCGATCCCTTTTCTATTGTAATCGAGTGGGTTGGATAACGCCCTGCAGTAGGTGTCTGGCGATGTTTTACGAAAGTTTCCTTTGCCTGTGACGGGATATCCTGATACAGAGTGCCGCCAAAAGCCACGTTGATGAGCTGCTCGCCACGACATATTCCCAAAACAGGAACCCCCTTAGCGACTGCCGCACGGATAAGCATAATGTCAAATTCGTCCCTCTCCGGCACAATCTCTCCTAAAGCCGGCACCGGCTCCTCTCCATACCATTTGAGGGGATCGATATCATCTCCTCCCGTCATCACTATCGCATCCACGACATTGAGGATGGCATCAATCTGTGATTTGTCTGTCGTTACGGGAATGATGAAGGGGACTCCGCCGGCATTTCTCACGGCAGATATGTAAGTGTCATTCACGTGGTGTGCCGCATCCTCCTTATATCCGGAAACACCCACAATTTTCTTTTGTGCCGATACGCTGACCGCCATTGCAACCAGCAACATCATCATTATCAGTCTTTTCATATCACGTTTATTTTTTCAAACCATTTCAATTGGTAAAGTTAATCATTTTTTGATATTTTTGTGCAAAGACATTTATGAGAATGAGGAGCATTAAGGAAACATCGGCTAAGCCGTTTATCAAATGGGTAGGAGGTAAAACTCAGCTACTTGGTGAGGTAAAGAGAGTTCTTCCGTCAGACCTTGGAACCAAGAAAGGCCTGACCTATGTAGAGCCATTTGTCGGTGGTGGTGCTGTGTTGTTTTGGATTCTTCAAGAGTATCCGAACATTGAAAAGGCCGTAATCAACGACATAAATTCTGAGTTGATATGCACATATCGAGTAATTAAGAGTAACGTCGAGTCTCTTATTCAGGAACTTAGCAGGCTACAATCCGAGTATATACCTTTGAGCGCAGACGATAGAAAGGACTACTTTATAGACAAAAGAGCTTTATTCAATTCGCGCAATACAACAGATATAGAGACAGCAGCTCTTTTTATCTTCTTGAATAGGACCTGCTTTAATGGATTATACCGTGTCAACTCCAAAGGAGACTTCAACGTGCCTCACGGCAAGTATCCGAATCCAAAGATTTGCGATGCAGAGACACTACGCGCAGACTCTGAACTTCTCCAGAAGGTTGAAATACTTTGCGGAGATTTCAGCGAGACAGAAAAGTTTGCAGGGCCAAAGACTGTGTTCTACTTCGATCCTCCGTATAAACCATTGACAGAGACTGCTGCCTTCACCTCATACGCTAAGGATGGGTTCAATGATGATGACCAACGCCGATTGGGCAGATTCATTGACGGGGTTGCAGCAGCCGGTTCCGCTTTTGTCGCAAGCAATTCCGATCCGAAGAATGTAAATCCTGAAGAGAACTTCTTCGATAAACTTTATCACAAGTTCACCATCAAGCGAGTTTATGCAGCCAGGATGATTAATTCCAACCCGAACGGCCGTGGGTGTATATCAGAGATAATGATTTCAAATGCTGTCAATATATAGACTATGAGAGACTTTGATAAATGGCTTGCAGCCTTTCGGCCATCTATAGCCGACTACAAATACTATGTGGATTTTGATAAGGTCTTCGCGAATGTCGAGGCAATCAAGATTCCGTTGAATATATTGAATTCGCTCATAGGTTCAAAGAATATAGAACAAGAGTTTGAGGATATCCTCAGAAAATACCCGGAGACGCTGAAATGTATCCCTATTCTTCTCGCAAAGAGAGAGTTGGAGATTATGGCAATGGATGAGGAAGGTCAATTCAGTTTTGATTTTAACCGTATGAACTATGCTGTCTCCGATTACACAAAGTTCATGCGCAAGACAGGACTGTTTGACCTGATGGAGAATCATATAGTCAACAATCTTGTGGATTATGCCACAGGTGTGGAGACAGGTCTCGACTCGAACGGCAGGAAGAACCGTGGCGGTCATCTCATGGAAAACCTTGTGGAGAGCTATTTGATTAAGGCCGGCCTTATCAAAGGCGAAACCTACTTCAAGGAAATGTATATCCACGAGATTGAGTCCAAGTGGGGAATCGACTTGTCTTCCATTTCTAACAACGGCGGAGCAGAGAAACGCTTCGACTTTGTGGTAAAGGGAAAGGATACCATCTATGGTATTGAAACGAACTTCTATTCTAGCAACGGTTCCAAACTGAACGAAACGGCTCGCAGTTACAAGACCATAACTCTGGAAACTAAGAATCTTGGCTACTTCAAGTTTGTATGGTTCACGGATGGTTGTGGCTGGAACAGTGCCCGTAACAACCTCAAAGAGACTTTTGATGTTCTGGAAGATTTGTACAGCATCGCAGACCTTGAGGATGGTATCATTGAAAATAGACTTAAATAAACAACCATTCCATCTTATTGATGATAACCCCTTATTATAAATCCAATAACAAAGACTTCAATCTCTTACAAGGAGACTGCATCGAATTGTTGAAATCCTTTGATTTTAAGTTCGATATGGTCTTTGCAGATCCTCCATACCATTTATCAAATGGAGGAATCAGTATTCAGAGTGGTCGTATGGTTTCTGTGAACAAAGGCGAATGGGATAAATCGCAAGGTTTTGAGGAAGATTACAAGTTTGATAAAGAATGGTTGTCGGCTTGTAGGGATAAACTTAAAAGCAATGGCACTATATGGGTGAGCGGTACATATCATAACATCTTCTCGATAGCCAGATGCTTGACTGAACTTGGTTTTAAGATATTGAACTGTATCACCTGGGTCAAGACTAATCCACCACCAAACCTCTCCTGCCGGTATTTTACTTATTCGGCAGAATACATCCTTTGGGCTAGAAAGGAGCAGAAAGTTGCTCATTATTTCAACTATGAGCTGATGAAAGAGATAAATGGCGGGACCCAGATGCGTGACGTTTGGACCTTGCCTGCGATCGCAAAATGGGAAAAGAGCTGCGGCAAACACCCGACTCAAAAACCGTTATGCGTTCTATCTCGTATAATTCAAGCTTCGACAGAACCTGGAGCATGGATTCTCGATCCATTTACGGGTAGCAGTACTACCGGTATTGCTGCCTCACTCCTTTGCCGACGCTTTCTGGGGATCGACCAAAGCGATAAGTTCCTGAAGTTAAGCAAAGCTCGAAGAGAGGAACTTAACAGCTACACCATTCGTGGCGAGTATCTGACCAAACTCCAGAAGCAAGCCAAATTGTTTGAAGACAAAGACATACGTATCCTCAACGAACCACAGGCTTATTATGGGCCGGAGTTGCCGTTTTGAGATTTTTAAACAACTTTTCAGTCGAAACAAAATATGTTCAACAAACTTAAATTATACTCCGCGGCGGTCTTGTTGACCATAGGGCTCGCCTCTAATGCGCAGAACATAACACGTCTGCGCACCGACTACCAGACCAATCCCATCGGCATTGAGACCGAGCATCCCGACCGTCAGAACACCCAGACATCCTATGTCGTGCCTCTCTATATGGATCTTTTCAACGAGCACAACAAGCCCCTTGCCATAGAGCACCTTGTGAAGGCCATAGAGAAGACGGACTACACCATCAAGAGCGGCGCAAATGGTGTGAGCGGCAGGAATCTCACCAACGGCCGATTCAGATGCGAACTCGGTTCGGGAAACTATGAATTCATCGTCAGATATTGATTCTATTATTACTATGGCAAAACAAAAAACAGTGTGGTACTGCACGTCCTGTGGGAATGAAAGTGCAAAATGGATGGGACAATGTCCCGCTTGTGGAGAATGGAACACGATGGTGGAAGGGCCGAAGGTGAAGGAGTGCATATCCCCTTCCCGCGGTAGAGGCTTCATCGCAACAGAGAGGGATGCGAGGCCGCAGCCGCTCAAGGAGATTTCGGTCACGGACGAAAACCGCTTCTCAATCGGCAACGGGGAGGTTGACAGAATCCTCGGCGGGGGGCTTGTGGAAGGATCTATGGTGCTTGTTGCAGGTGAGCCGGGCATCGGAAAATCGACCCTTTCGCTTCAGATTCCGCTTCAATGTCCTTCGCTCAAAACCCTTTATGTATCGGGAGAGGAGAGTCCCAAGCAGATAAAAATGAGAGCCGACAGGCTTGGCGGCTGCGGAGACAACTGCCTGATTCTCAACGAAACGCTTTTGGAAAATATCCTTACCCGGGCGGCAGATGTCAAGCCCGACATGATGATTGTCGATTCGATACAGACAATATTCAGCCAAAATTTTGAATCTTCGGCCGGAAGCGTTTCACAGGTGCGGGAATGTGCCGCCTCGCTGCTCCGATTTGCAAAAGAGTACGGAATACCGGTAATTTTGATTGGACACATCACCAAAGACGGATCAATTGCCGGACCTAAGATATTGGAACACATTGTGGATGTGGTACTGCAATTCGAGGGAGACACCAGAGGATCTTACCGTATTTTGCGTAGCATAAAAAATCGCTTTGGCTCCACTGCGGAGCTTGCAGTCTTTGAGATGACAGGCACCGGACTACGTGAAGTGGCAAACCCTTCGGAAATGCTTATTCCGATGCACAAAGACGACTTGAGTGGAATCGCAATTGCCGCAATGCTCGATGGCACTCGGCCATTTTTAATTGAAATACAAGCACTTGTAAGTACAGCTGCGTATGGCGTACCTCAACGCAACGCCACCGGATTTGACGTACGCAAAATGAATATGCTGCTCGCCGTACTGGAAAAGAGGGCGGGATTCAAACTTGGTCAGAAAGACGTATTTCTGAATGTTGCAGGAGGTATAAGGATAACCGACCCGGCCTGCGAGCTCGCGGTGGCAGTGGCAATTCTATCTTCAAATTTTGATCTGAACGTCCCTCTCGATTCTTGTTTTGCCGGTGAAATCGGGCTCAGCGGAGAGATTCGCCCGGTAAGCCAGATAGACCGGCGTATTTCAGAGGCGGAAAAGCTCGGATTCAAGAAAATATACATCTCCCCTTTCAACAAGGAGGGGACTTTTTCGAAAAACGGCATTGAGGTGATTCAGGTTGCCGACATCAAAGCCCTCTGTCGGAAGCTGTTTGCATAAACGCCTTCATCAGCAGGATGTCATCCGGCGTGGTCACTTTGATATTGCGCCGGATTCCCTCTTCTGTATATATCTCTATACCAATTGATTCCACTACCGAAGCATCATCGGTAAAACGGGAGTTGAACGGCTGGTCGTAAGCGCGTTTCAAAACTTCCGAATGAAACACTTGCGGCGTCTGTACCAGAAAAAACTTATCCCTGTCAACCGAACAGGTATGCAATCCCGCACACGAAGGGAGAATCTCCCTGACAGACTCAACCGGCTTGACAACCGGAATCACAGCAGGATATTTCTCTCCCGCGAGAAACATTTTTTCAAGAAAATCGGTGGTGACGCAAGGCCTCACGCCATCGTGTACCGCCACCACTGCTCCATCCGGAACGTGTTGCAGGGCATTTTTTACGGAGTGGAAACGGGTGATGCCTCCCGAGGGGATAGAATACCTCGACAAGAAACCGCTTTCCCTACAATAATTCTTCCAATACTCTTTGTGCTCGTCCGGCAACACAACCACTATCTCAACCTTGAAAGAAAGCGATTGAAAATGCTCTATGGTGTGCCTCAGAATGGGTTTTCCATCCACTTCGATAAACTGTTTGGGGATGACACTTCCCATCCTTGTGCCTGAGCCGCCGGCAACTATGACGGCATATTTTTTTCGAGTCATAAATTTCTTCAAAAAATTATGTGCAAAAATAACTTAAATGTGCGAAAAACAACTAACTTTGTTGTTTACTAAAAACTGAAAACTCGTATGGCATTTTCATTTCTGACACAAGAGCTCGCAATCGACCTTGGCACAGCCAATACCGTCATTTTCATGAATGACAAGAAGGTTATCGACGAACCGTCGATTGTGGCGATAGATATACCTACAGGCAAGCCAATTGCAGTCGGCAGCGCGGCAAAACTGATGCACGGCAAGACCAATCCTTCAATCAAGACTGTCCGCCCGTTGAAAGACGGCGTGATTGCAGACTTCGATGCGGCCGAAATAATGATTCGCGAATTCATCAAGATGATCAACTACCGCAAATCTTTCTTCTCTCCCAGCCTCAAGATGGTCGTTTGCATCCCCAAAGGGAGCACCGAGGTGGAAATCAGAGCGGTACGCGACTCTTCGGAGCACGCCGGCGGAAGGGACGTTTATCTCATTTTCGAGCCTATGGCTGCGGCACTCGGCATCGGCCTTGACGTACAGGCTCCTTCCGGAAATATGGTTGTGGATATAGGAGGCGGCACCACGGAGATTGCAGTGATTTCTCTCGGCGGTATCGTAGCGGACGAAAGCATCCGTTCTGCCGGAGACGTCTTCACCTACGAAATCCAGCAGTATATGCGTCAGCAGCACAATGTGAAGATTGGCGAAATCACCGCAGAAGACATAAAAATCAAGATTGGCTCGGCCCTCGGGCAGCTTGACGAGGCTCCGGATCCGTATGTAGTTCGTGGTCAGAACTTTGTAACGGCTCACCCGATTGAGGCAGAGGTCACTTACCAGGAGATTGCCCACTGTCTCGACAAATCTATCGCAAAGATAGAGACCAGTGTCCTCTCCGTATTGGAGAAAACACCTCCCGAGCTCTATTCCGATATCGTGAACAAGGGTATTTTCCTCACCGGCGGCGGAGCTCTCTTGCGCGGGCTTGACCAAAGGCTCACAAAGAAAATCAACATTCCGTTCCACGTATCTGAAGACCCGTTGCGCGCTGTGGCACGCGGCACTTGCATTGCACTCAAAAATTCAAGCAAATTCAAATTCCTGCTTCGATGAATAAGCGCTACGGCCTCCTGCTGGTTGTTGCGAATGTTGCCCTATTCGTCTTTTTGGAGGCGGCTGCTGTCTTTATGATAGCAAACGGCGGCATTGTGCAGAGATACAAGATTACGGGAGCCGTGCGAGACATCCAAAGCACCTGGTGGGGAGCCTTGTCAGATGCCCGCAGCTATATCGGACTGAAAGAGGTGAATGCGGCATTGTCAGAAGAGAACACACGGTTGCACAACCGCCTCCTTTTGTACGAAGCTGCAGAATCGGAACTTGACAGAATATTCTCCGAAACGAGAAAAACGTTCGACTATCTCTCCGCCACGGTGATAATGAACACAACCGACAGACAGCAGAACTTCCTGATTCTCAACAAAGGAAGCAAATCGGGAGTAAGCGAGGGGATGGGAGTTGTCACCGACAAGGGTGTTGTGGGTATTGTAGAGGCCGTCACAGACAATTATTGCAGGGTTTTGTCTTTTCTCAATGCATCGCAGGCCGTCAGTGCAAAAATTGCCAAGAACAACTATTTCGGACCGATGCGCTGGAACCGCAAATCCATTGGCACCGCCACAATGAGCGACGTATCGATTCATTGCGAAGTGAATCCCGGAGACACTATCACCACCAGCGGATACTCTTCCATATTTCCCACCGACATTCCCCTCGGCATAGCCGTCAGCAATAACATTGTCAATGGAACGTATATGGAGATTGAGGTTGATTTGTTCCAGAATTTCAAGACGTTGCGGGATGTCTATATCGTAATCAACCACGATTTGGCTGAAATCCGATTACTTGATGACACAAACAAAAAGAAGTAGATGAAAAAGGATTTACACTACATACTCCTCTGTATCGTGATGCTTCTTCTGCAGACAGTCATCAACAATCATGTATATACCAACCCATTGGTATTCATCTGCTTTATCCCTCTGCTAATCATACAGATGCCGCTGTTACTCAGACCTTATGTCGCGCTGCCGGCCGCCTTCACAATCGGTCTGCTGGCAGACATCCTCTCCGGAGGGGTGATTGGTCTCAATGCCGGAGCCGCCGTCCTTGCCACAACATTCAGAAGGCCACTATTCTATCTCTGTTTCAGCAAGGGGACTATTCTCAGGGACACTATGCCCGCCGTAAAGGAAGTGGGATTTTACAAATATTCGCTCTATGCGTTCTTCGTGATTCTGATATACTTCCTCTTCTACGTCTTTTTTGACGGATTCTCGGCTGCACAATGGAAGGTAATGGCCATCAGGTTAGGGGCAAATTCCCTTATCAACCTGGTACTGATAATGATAATCAGCATTTCATTCTTCAACACCGACAAACGATGACACTCGGCCCGGACAATAGACTGAAGATTCTCACAATTGCAATCGCAATCGTGTTTATCATTCTGGCTGCCAGGCTGTTTCATATTCAGATAATCAACGACAAATACAAAATAAATGCAGACAACAACGCCCTTAAGTACGAAACCAAATATCCCGTCAGGGGGCGCATTATCGACCGCAACTGCGAGGTGATAGTTGAAAACAAACTGATTTACGATATCGTCGTCACACCAATAGAGGTGCAGCCTTTCGACACCTCGGCATTCTGTGCCATCTTCGATGTCGATGAGGAGACTATAAAGAGCAAGTTTGCCGAATATCGTCTCTACAGAAAGAAGATAGGCTATGGTTCCCGCACCTTGATAAAGCAGGTTTCGGGAGAGCAATACAACCGGTTTGTCGAGCAGGCATACAAATATCCGGGGATAGAGGCGATTCTCCGTTCATCCCGCACATATCCTTACAACGCCGGTGGAAATCTTATCGGGTATGTTTCCGAAGTGGATCAGGCCTATATGGAGAAGCACCCCGAATATCGGAGCGGCGATGATGCCGGACGCACCGGAATGGAGCAAGCCTACGAGTCTCGCCTTCGCGGAGAAAAGGGCTACAGCATCTACCTGCGTGATGCCCACAACCGAATCCAGGAACGATATGAAAACGGAGAATATGACAAGGAACCCATTGCCGGAGAAGATGTCCATACCACCATCGACATCGTGCTGCAAGAGTACGGAGAGAGGCTGATGAAAAACAAAGTGGGCTCGTTAGTGGCAATAGAACCTTCTACAGGTGAGATACTTACAATGATTTCAAGCCCTGGGATAGACATAACCCAACTTTCTGAGATCAACAAATACTACAACGACCTTATCAGCGACCCTCTCCGTCCGATGTTCAACAGGGCGGTGCAGTCGGCTCAGCCTCCGGGCTCAGTCTTCAAGCTGGTAAACGGTCTGATAGGGCTTCAGGAAGGGACACTCTCCACCTCGACCCAGTATCCCTGCCACAAGGGATACATCGTGGGCAAGTTCCGTCTCGGATGCCACAACCACCCATCTCCGATAAATTTCTACCAATCGATAATGATGTCGTGCAACGCATATTACTGTTATGTGCTTCGCAATATCCTGGACAATCCCAAATACGGTAGTGTGGCCGAAGGGATGGATGCGTGGCGGGAATATGTGATGAGTTTCGGATTCGGACAGAAACTGGGAAGTGACGTCCCCTACGAAATGGCAGGAAGCATCCCGTCGTCAAAGATGTACGACCGCTGGTACGGCAAGAAAAGGTGGCACTCCCTCACGGTTGTATCCCTCTCAATCGGCCAGGGAGAGATACAGTGCACACCACTCCATATGGCAAACTTCGTATCCACCATCGCCAACCGTGGATACTATTATATACCTCATATAGAGAAGAGTACGGAGCGTCATCAGATAGACGAAAAGTATTTTGTCAAGCAATATACCAAGGTGGATACGGCCTATTTTTCCGAAGTGGTAAAAGGGATGAGCATGGCGGTGTCGGGCGGTCCAGGATCCACTGCATCGGTTGCCGGCATCCCCGGAGTTGAGGTGTGCGGCAAGACCGGCACGGCACAGAATCCACACGGAGACGACCACTCTGTCTTTGTATGTTTTGCACCTAAGGACAATCCGAAAATTGCAGTTGCAGCATATATAGAAAATGGAGGATTCGGAGCCACCTGGGCTGCACCGATTGCATCTCTATTAGTGGAGAAATATCTGCACGGAGAGATTTGCGAACAACGCAAATACTTGGAAGACAGAGTTATGCAAGGCAATCTGCTTTATAAGGTTAAAGTAAATAAAAAGAAATGAGCGCATCTCCCTATAAACGACTTGACTGGCCGCTTATCTGCTGCTATCTGTTTCTGCTGCTTTTCGGCTGGCTCAACGTATATTCGGCGCTGAGAGTTGAAGACCACTCCATCTTCGACCTCTCCCAAAGATACGGAATGCACCTTGTGTGGATAGGCATCTCGATATTCACCGCGATTACAATTCTCTTTGTAATCCCCCATAAATTCTACGAAGTGTTCTCCAACTGGATGTATATCCTGATGCTTGGATTGCTGCTTGCCACGATTTTCATAGGGGTGGAAGTCAAGGGCTCGAGAAGCTGGCTCGCCATAGGCTCGTTCAGGCTCCAGCCGGCAGAGTTTTCAAAAATAACCACGTCGCTTGCAATCGCCTCATTGATTGGAAAATACGGCTTCAGATTCAGCAATGTAAAAAATTTGGTCAAGGCATTCCTGGTTCTCGGATTGCCGATGCTTCTTATCCTTGCAGAGAAAGAAACCGGCAGTATGCTTGTCTATCTTGGATTTGTGCTGGTTTTTTTCTGCGAAGGAATGTCGGGATGGCCTCTCGTCCTCGGACTTTTGGCAATTCTACTCTTTATCCTCACTCTGGTTGCATCCCCGTTCGTCTCCATCCTCACAGCGACAGGCATTGCTGTAGTATATTACTTCAACACAAAGAGAAAGGGGAAGATTTGGATGGCCGTCCCGCTCATATTGATCACAACCTTGGCCTTTGCGCCAAAACTGTATGAAAATGAAGCAATTGCAGCCAAGATTCCTTTCCCTGTGGAGATATGCGCAGCAATTTTGATAGTGGCGGTTGCCCTCTTTTTTTTGATACGGAGTCTCATAAAAAAATCTCACGACTCCTCCCTGAGATTTTCAATGATATGCCTGATATGCGCGATAGGATTCATCTTTTCTGTACAATTTATCTTTGACAGTGTGCTCCAGCCCCATCAGCAGGCCCGAATTGAATCGCTTCTCGGGATAAAGGACGACCCTATGGGAGTTGGATATAACGTGCATCAATCCAAGATTGCAATCGGCTCGGGTGGATTCTCCGGCAAAGGATTCATGCACGGCACCCAGACTCGTTTTGAATTTGTACCGGAGCAGGGGACCGACTTCATCTTCTGCACAGTGGGCGAAGAGTGGGGGCTCATAGGCACCCTCGGCGTATTGGGGGTATATCTGTTTATGATTCTCAGGATTTTCCGCCTTTCAAGCGAAAATACGGAGGCATTCAGCCGCATTTACGGATACTGCGTGGCGAGCTGCCTCTTTATGCATGTGATGATAAACGTCTCGATGACAATCGGGCTGATGCCCGTAATCGGCATTCCGCTGCCGTTTATGAGCTACGGAGGATCTTCATTGCTTGCCTTCTCGATTCTTTTGTTTATATTTGTAAGATTGGATTTGGAACGAAAAAAATAGGAATATTTTAACAACACTAATATCAAACTTATATGCCACTCTCATTTTCAGACCGTCATAACGGTCCCCGTCAGGAACAGGAAGCAAAAATGCTGGAAGTCATCGGAGTATCATCAATCGACGAACTTATCAGCCAGACTGTTCCCTCTGATATACTGATTAAGGAACCCCTCGCGCTGGATGCCGCGCTGTCGGAGAGCGAATATCTCGCCCGATTGAAAAAGACTGCATCCAAGAACAAGAATTTCCGTTCCCTCATCGGAATGGGATATTACGGCACCGCATCTCCCGCAGTCATCACAAGAAACATCTTTGAAAACCCCTCTTGGTACACTTCATACACCCCTTATCAGGCAGAAATCTCTCAGGGACGACTTGAAGCCTTGATCGTTTTCCAAACAATGATTTCTTCATTGACAGGATTCAAACTCGCAAACTGCTCAATGCTCGACGATGCCACAGCCGCTGCAGAAGCAATGAGGATGATGTACAACCTCCGCAGCCGCGATGCAGTGAAGGCAGGCAAGAACGTCATCTTTGTGGATAACAATATCTTCCCCAACGTTTTGTCTGTTCTTGAAACACGCGCCCTCCCTCTCGGACTTGAGATTGTGAAAGGGGATTTCGCATCATATTCGTTTGACGAAAAATGCTTTGGCGCACTTGTGCAGTATCCTGCTGCAAACGGATGCGTCAACGACTATTCCGATTTCTGCGCAAAAGCCCACGAAAAAGGGATATTCGTGGCTGCATATTGCGACCTCCTCGCACTTGCACTCTTGAAAGAGCCTGCTGCATGGGGAGCGGACATAGCTGTGGGAACATCACAGAGATTCGGCCTCCCGATGGGCTTCGGCGGCCCTACCGCCGGCTTTATGGCAACAAAAGATGAATACAAGAGAAACCTTCCCGGCCGTATCATCGGCGTATCAGTGGACCGTCTCGGCAACCCCGCCACAAGGCTTGCCCTCCAGACCCGCGAGCAGCATATCAAACGCGAGAATGCCACCTCAAATATCTGTACTGCAACAGCTTTGATGGCAATCATGACAGGTATGTTCGCCGTTTGGCATGGTCCCAAAGGGATTAAGGAAATCGCTATGAATGCTTGGAAAAGCGCTCACGCCGCAGCTGCAAAACTCAAGGCTGCCGGCGTAACGGTTGTTTGCGAAAACTTCTTCGACACCATCGAAGTTGCCGGTGTTGATGCAAAGGAAATTCAGAAAAAGGCTCTTGCAAAAGGTTTCAATTTCTTCTATACAGCTGAAGGCAATGTCAGGATCAGCTTCGACGAGCTCTCAAACTGCGAGGAAGTTCAGGCAGTGTGCGAAATCTTCGGTTGCCCCGAAGGTTGCCCCGGGAAACAGCCGGAGCCTGCATTTATGGCTCGCGAAAGCGAAATCCTCACCTCACCTGTTTTCAACACTTATCATTCTGAGACAGATATGATGCGCTATATCAAGAAGTTGGAGCGCCGCGACATATCCCTCACACAGTCTATGATTCCTCTGGGATCTTGCACAATGAAGCTCAATGCAGCTGTTGAAATGCTTCCGTTGAGCTGGAGCGAATTTGGCAATATGCACCCTTATGCTCCTGCAGATCAGGCAGAAGGAACACTCGAAATGATTCACGAGCTCGAGCACGACCTTGCTGTAATCACCGGATTTGACGGGTGCTCACTCCAGCCGAACAGCGGTGCAGCAGGTGAATATGCCGGTTTGATGACCATCCGCGGGTATCTCCTTGCAAACGGTGGCCAAAACAGAAACATAATGATTCTCCCGACCTCCGCACACGGCACCAATCCCGCTTCTGCAGCTATGGCAGGCTTCAAGATTGTACTCGTATCTTGCGACGAACACGGAAACATCAATGTTGACGAGCTCCGCGAAAAGGCAAATGCAGCCGGGGAAAATCTCGCAGGCATTATGATTACCTACCCTTCTACACATGGCGTATTTGAGGTGAAGATTCGCGAGATTGTAGATATAATCCACAGCAACGGCGGTCTGGTTTATATGGACGGCGCAAATATGAATGCCCAGGTAGGTGTCACCAATCCGGGATTCATCGGAGCTGACGTTTGCCACCTCAACCTCCACAAGACCTTCGCAATGCCTCACGGCGGCGGTGGCCCGGGCGTAGGCCCCATCTGCTGCACAAAGGCCCTCAAACCTTATCTTCCAGGCCACCCTGTAGTTCCTTCATGCGGCGGAGCCGGCGTTACCGCAGTTTCTGCAGCTCCATACGGCAGCCCTATGCTTCTTCCCATCACCCACGCTTACATCAAGCTCCTCGGCCCTGACGGGCTCCGCAAGGCAACCGCTATCGCCATCCTGAATGCCAATTATATGGCTGCCAAGATGATGCCTGAGCTCAAGACTCTCTACACGGGAGCCACAGGCCGCGTTGCACACGAGTGCATCATCGACCTGAGACATTTCAAGGCCACCTACGGCGTCGATGCCACAGATATTGCAAAGCGTCTGATGGATTTCGGATTCCACGCCCCGACACTCAGCTTCCCCGTTCACGAGACACTTATGATTGAGCCTACCGAAAGTGAACCTCTCGAAGAGCTCGACAGATTCATCGAGGCAATGAAATGCATCGTTGCCGAGTGCGAGGAAATCAAGGCCGGTGTGGCAGATGCAGAAGACAACGTGATAAAGATGGCTCCCCATACGGCAGCTGAAGTTTGCTCCGACAACTGGAACCACAAATATTCACGCGAGAAGGCCGCATATCCTCTCGACTGGATTCGCGAGAACAAGTTCTGGTGCTATGTAGCCCGCGTGGATAACGGCTACGGAGACCGCAACCTCACAGCCACAGTCTAACGCGCGTCATTCTGAGCGAAGCGAAGAATCTCACAGCACAGTTCTGCTTGTGGAGATTCTTCGCTTCGCTCAGAATGACGAAAAAAAGCAGAATGACGGCAAAAAGAAAAGGCAGCCACTTCGGTTGCCTTTTTTGTTTTCAATCTGAAGAGAGGATATTACTTCTTTGCCTCGTCAACAGATACTTTTCTAAAATCCTTCAAAAGTTTGCTAAGGTTGAGGGCAGCCTTGCGAGCGCGTGTACCGGCGGCTTTGTTTCCTTTTTCAACCTGAGCATCGGCATTAGCAACAAATTGCTCGATTTCAACTTTGATTTGGTCCAATAGTGCTTTCATTTTAATTATTATTTAAAAGGTTAAGTTTCATCTCTGACATCCATCAGAGATGCTAAATTACACAAAAAGAGGACAAAAGCAAAATTTAATTCACTTTTTACGAATTATTTCATAACAACCGTCATTTTACCATACTTTGGATCGGTATCTTCCTCTGCCAAAGCGATTTTACGCCCACCAGCAGATTTTGTACGCACAGCCCTTTCAGATTCGGGATAAGAGCCGTTCACGATGTGGTACAGACATGCCTTGATGTTCTTTTCACTGACTCCGAAATCGTGATAAAGGTCATCGGCGATATAATTGTCGGGGACGATGCCTGTGTCGGGAATATCCTGTCCAAGCCCATTCTTGTTATAGAAGCATATCGGAAGGAAAACGTATTCCAATTTAGAGAAATCACCCCTCTCATAATTGTCATAATCGGCATTCGAGCCAGGGTACATAAGCACGTACATCCCGTTTGGCTTTCCATAGGTGGTGTCTCCGACGTGGTGGACACTCATCAAGGGCTTAAGGCCGTTGAGCACCATTTCACTTGCCGAAGCTGTTCCCTCTCCGGTGATGATATACAAGTTATCCAAATCAAGAGAATTTGCTGAACGTCTTACTATCGTGCTCTGGTCATAATCTTTGGCCAATATATCATTATGCTTGCGCTGAGTATAGACTTTGCCGTTAGCACTGCTTGAGGCCAGAAGGTTTACGAGAGAGTCGCTTGCATCCACACTGCCGCCGCTGTTGTAGCGAAGGTCTAAGATGATATTCTTGCATCCGGCTGCCTTAAACTTTGCAACAGGCTCGCTGATATCATCAAGCATCGGTTTGCCCTGCGCATCGGTTGACGACTCAAATCCCATATAGAGGAAATAACCCACCGGAGAATCAAGGCCTGGAAAATCTTCTGCAGTGAAGATTTCAGTCTTGAGCGCAGGTCTCGTATTGAGAGTCTTGGCGGCCGACACGTTCTGGAAAGTGTGTGATTTGCCTTCAAGATCGGTGAAGGTAAATGTCTGGGGAGAAACGTAATAAGTAGAATTGAAAATCCCATCGATGATAAGATTCATCACCGGAGTGCCGGCGACGTGTGTCAAGGTCCAACCGCGTGTAACTCCGAGCTTGTCGAACGGAGAGCCGGGATATACGTAACGAATCCTGATGTCGTAATCGTCATAGAACTCGATGGGTTGCGCGAGGCTTGCCCCGTATGTCCCGACGACCACACCGCTCTCGCTGTAGAGATAACTCTCTGCATCGGTCATCCAGCTCCATCGGTCCTGAGGAACGAGCAATGCGTCAAAATATTTCTCTATGGGGAGGCTTGTCTTGACGCCGGATGGGATATCCTTATACCAATAGTAATAGAGCCCCATATATTTCTTCAAGAAGTTCTTTGCTTGAATATCTTGAACATCTTGTGTTTCTTCCTCTTTTACAGAGGGTTCCGGAGCAGGTTCTATCCGTTCTTCACAAGCGCTGAAAGATGCAAGGAGCACCACCACGACGAGTGCGTATGATACTAATTTTCTCATTTGAGCATCATTATTTTTAATTAACCCTAAATCTTATTATCTTTATAATCGCAAAGATAGATATTTGAGTTGTCAAATATCCATAAACCGTACCAAATTACTATGGAAAATTTCTCGAAACTTATTGAAGACCTGTCGTCTCTCTTGTGGGGATGGCCTATGATTATTCTCCTTCTTGGAACGCACATCTTCTTGACTATAAGGCTAAAATTTCCCCAACGGTATATTTTCAAAGCCATCGGACTATCCGTCAAGAAAGATAAGGAAGCAAGCGGCGACGTAAGCCAGTTCGGGGCCTTGGCCACAGCCCTTGCCGCCACAATAGGTACGGGAAACATAGTCGGAGTGGCCACCGCCGTTGCCCTCGGCGGGCCGGGAGCAGTGCTCTGGTGCTGGCTTACAGGCCTTTTAGGAATCTCGACAAAATATTCGGAAGGGCTTCTTGCAGTTAAATATCGCGTCAAGACATCCAAAGGGACGATGCTCGGTGGGCCGATGTACGCCCTCGAACGCGGTCTGAAAATGAAATGGCTGGCCGTAATCTTCTGCATATTTACGGCAATCGCATCGTTCGGCATCGGAAACACGGTGCAGGCAAATTCCATATCGTTGCTCCTTGAGACCTCTTATAATATTCCCCTATCAGTTACCGGCATCGTCCTGGCCATACTTGTGCTGCTGGTCGTAGTCTTCGGAGTGAAAGGAATCTCAAGGGTATGCACAACTCTGGTCCCCTTTATGGCAATATTCTATGTGCTTGGCAGTCTTGTGATTCTCTATCTCAACAGAGCTTATCTGGGTGAGGCGGTATCACTGATCTGCTCATCGGCATTTTCCACAAAGGCGGCAGGCGGCGGATTCATCGGCACAAGCGTGATGATGGCAGCACGTTTCGGTATCGCCCGCGGCCTTTTCTCAAATGAATCCGGTCTCGGTTCGGCACCTATCGTGGCTGCAGCCGCGCAGACAAGAAACCCTGTGCGTCAGGCACTTGTATCTTCTACCGGCACATTCTGGGACACCGTTGTGGTATGTGCGATTACCGGTCTTGTGATTGTGAGCAGCGTTCTCGCTTATCCAGAGATAGACCACACCCAGGGGGCAGCTCTCACCAATGCGGCATTTGCAAAACTCCCTGTCGTGGGGCCGCTGATTCTTTCGGTGGGAATCGTGACTTTTGCATTCTCCACGATTTTGGGATGGTATTATTATGGTGAAAAGGCCATTGAATATCTTGCCGGGAACAAACGCAAACGCCGCGTATGGTTTATCTCCGCATATCGCATCATTTGGGTGATTGCCATCTATATTGGCTCTACAATGAGCCTTGCAATCGTGTGGAATCTTGCCGACATTATGAATGCGCTTATGGCAATCCCGAATCTCATATCACTGATTCTGCTCTCGGGTGTGATTGTTGCTGAGACGCGCAAATATCTGTGGAACAAGAATCTCGATGAAAACTCAGACGAGATTATCGAGTTGAAAGATAATTAGCGAACGCCTATTCCGTTATGATTCCAATGCGGCGGGACTCGTTCCAGAGCCATCGCTTTCCGTCCTTGCGCTTTATTATTTTTGCGTTCAGGATGAGCAGAGTCTGATCTCCATCTTCAGACTTGTATATAACATTATAGGTTGTAGCGGCAAAATTTGCCTGCTCCACGTTCATATACTCTATCTGGTCGTCACGCTGTATTCTGAACAAGGTGCCATCGGTTTTCATCGCTTTTTGGAAAGTGTCGGGGTTATATTTCACTTCAGCTTTGCCATCGAAGTAAAGTCCTGAAACAGAGAAAGATTCAAAAAGGATACGGGCAGGGCTGAGGGTATCCTCTTCCGGTTCCGGTGGCATTGGGGGAAGTGGATCGGGACACGACGTGGCCAATGAGCACGACACTATTATTGCCGTAATCATAAATTTGATGAATGTATGTTTGTGCCCGTTATTCACTTACCACTATAGTTTTTTCAAGTATCTCATTATCAGGGAGAATCTCCACCTTGATGGTATATTTCCCACCTGATGCAAAAGTGTATCGCTCCCCTTCATATTTTTCTCCATTGATATACCATACGACATCTCCGCTACCATTATAGTTGAGCAGATGGAGCCTGAACTCATCCCCTGCGGA
>JABUTQ010000065.1 GCA_021443605.1 Bacteroidales bacterium
GCTTCAAGACTGAAATTGAGAGGATGCTCCGTGCGGGTGCTCTGCGGCTGCTTGTTGTTGAAATAGTAAACCACAGAAGGATCAAAATAGATTCCAAGGAAATCAAGGAAACGGTACTCGATGCCAACTCCGAGATTGACCGACCACTGTACGCCGTCTATCCCTCCGGAAACTTCCTTATCTGCATAGACAAAACGATGCCTGATCCCTTTTTCAATGGCACCGCCACCCTTGGCATAAACCGATAAACTTCTGTTATCCACAAACTTGAAGAAAGCGGTTACCGGTACGCCAATGTAGTGGAGCTGAGACGACACGCGATTATATTTTACCTTATCCACGAGAACATCGTCGTATGAAGTCTGAAGATAAGAGTAATTTACTCCCACGCCCAACGACCACCTTTGACTGAGATTGAATCGAGCCTGCAAGCCGAAAGTCAAAGGGATGGAATACCGGGCGGGTGAGGTCTGCTCCACTCCGCTGAGCACGTTGTCTCCTGTCAGCGAAGATGCGTGTGATGGAGCAAGTTTGTACATAAACCCCGACTGTGATGATTGTGGGGATAAATTGGATGATATAGTGAATGATGTGTGTCTGTTTTGGGAGGGAGTGTTCGACTCCATCTTGGCAAACGGATCCTCATAATTGCTGTCCGAATATTTGTCGGCAACTCCTACGTTTGGTATTTGAGGATTCTTTGAACTATCGTTATCTTTAGTTATAACTTCTTGATTAGCTGATATTTCAGTAGGAGATTCATTAGTTTGAACATCCGTCTTGTCAGAAGCCAACACTTCGATGATATCCTTTTCGTTACTGATATGCTTTGAGACCGACTTAGCAGGGATAGCATCTGCAACTATTTGATTGTCTGACAATAAAGAAGTGATTTGGTCCTGAATAGCTGGCACTTCTGCATTTTCGGATATGTTAGATTCGACAACCTCTGCCACGGCCGATGATGGAACTGCATCGACACCACTGTCGGTAAAGAGGAACAACCCCGCAGCAAGACAGGCAGCGGCAGCGATTCCTGCCGACACTCTCCTGAAGACCACAGCCCTGCGGTGACGCGCCATCCTTCTCTCTATTCCCTGCCACAACGCCTCATCCGGCTGCTCTTCCCAAGCCTCCAGCTTCTCTCTTATCGCCTTGTCAAAATCGAGGTTATCCATTTATTGTTTATTGTCCAATTTCTTAATTCTTTCCTGGAGCCAAAACCTTCCTCTGTTCAGCTGTGACCTTGAGGTCCCTTCTGAAATGTTCAGAATCTTGGCTATCTCCTGATGTGTACACCCCTCAAAAACTGAAAGGTTGAAAACCATCCTGAACCCCGTAGGCATCTCCCCTATCAACTTCATCAAATCGGCTGCCTGCAAGTTGTCTATCACGTTTCCGCTTGCAGCTGTGGTCGGGACAACGGTTTCAATCTCCTCCGAATACCTCAGGACATCGTTTTTTCGGATGTACATCAGTGCCGTGTTTATAAAAATACGCCTTGCCCACCCATCGAAAGAGCCTTCGCCCTTGTAGGAGCCAATTTTGTCAAAAAGTGTCACAAATCCCTCTTGGACAACATCTTTCGCCAATTCAAGGTCTCCCACGTATCTCCTGCACACGGCAATCATCTTCGGTGCCAGCATCTCATACACTTCACGCTGCGCATCACTGCGCTGTTTGGCGCAAGCGGCTATGAGTTCAGCCTCATTTTTATACCGAGAATTCTTGCCTGGCATTATTTTTACATTTAATAGATGCAAAATTACCCGATTTTGTTGCATCGGCAACATATTTTTTTTTGGATTGAATTTTGTTCACCTTAATTGATTACTTTTGTAAAATGAATATGAAAAAGATTTTTACAGTACTTGCCGTATTGATTCTGGGGGCCGTTTGCGCAATGGCACAATCGTCCGATTATATCAAAGCACTTAACAAATATTACCAGGAAGACCGCCAGGGGGCATATTCCGATTTCAAAAAACTCATTCAGAAAGAGCCAAACAACGATGCCGCATATTATTATGTTGCCTTGCTCTCCGAGGATCTGGATGAATCTGAGGAGATGTTCAAGAAGGCGATAGAAATCGCTCCCGACAATTATTGGTACCAATATTTTCTGGCGATGTTCTATGCAACCACAAGGCGCGAAGAGCTCACAAGGAACATTTTTGAAGATCTGACGGAGAAATTTCCCACAAGAACCAATATCTATTACGACCTGATAAACATCTACATCGCCCAAAAGGATATCGATAAGGCTCTGGAGACTTTGGACAAGATTGAGACAAAAAGCGGTAAGAACGAGGCTACGGTGCTTACTCGATTCGAACTTCTCGCAAATTCAGACAAGTTGGAGGATGCCTTCAAACTTCTCGAGCTTGGATACGAAGAGGTGAAGACTCCACGCATCGCTTGTATGCTCGGAGACTATTATATGAAGAGGTACGACGACAAGACCGCGATGAAGTTTTATGACGAGGCTCTTGAGATGGACTCTTCCAATGCTGAGGCCGCTTTTGCAAAAGCCAACATCTGCTACACTCTCAGACAATACGACCGCTATTTTGAATATATGGGGTATGTTCTTGGGAATCAATCTGTTCCATCCGAATCAAAAGCAGAGATTATGTCTGATATGATAAATTCGGGACAGTTCGCAGCAGCTTTCACGCCACAACTGGACACCCTGATGAACATAATGTACGGTTCTAACCCTACCGATAGTACAATCTGCTCCCTTACAGGCGCTTACCTCTATCGGAGAGGCTATGTTGACGATGCCCTCCGCGTAATGCAGGAGACTGCCGACCGCTATCCTGACAGCTTCGATGCCGCATTCAACCATTGCCTTTTGCTCTATTACAGCGAAGAGTGGGAGACACTTACACAAAAAGCTTCGGAAGCCCTTCTCCGCTTCCCCAACAGACTGCAACTGCTGCAAATCCGAAGCATTGCTTTCTATCAGAAAAAGGAATATGACAATGCCCTTGCAGACAATGCAAAGATTGTGGAGCTGGCCCCGAAAGATAGTGCATATTGTCTGAACGCATACTCATCTATGGGAGACTTGTATCATCTGAAAGGAGATACGAAAAAAGCATACTCGTGCTACGACAAAGCATTGAAAATCAATCCAAACTACTCTGCAGTTCTTAACAACTACGCATATTATCTCTCGGAAGAGGTGACCGCAATGGGGACAAAAATACCTGCCCCGAACAATAAATACCTCAAGAAAGCGCTGAAAATGAGCCGCAAAACCATTGAGCAGGAGCCGGATAACGCAACATACCTTGACACATACGCCTGGATTCTGCATCAGACCGGGATGGACATCGAGGCAAAAGCCCACTTCAAGCACGCAATGCTTTATGGTGGAAAAGAGAGCGGAGTGATTCTCGGACATTATGCGGAAGTACTGCAGACCCTTGGAGAAAAAGACCTTGCCGAAGTCTATTTCAAGATGGCGAAAAATTTTAACGATTAATGACAAGAAACTTCCTGATATCATTTTTCTTTCTGCTCGCCGCCGTGATGGCGTCCGCGCAGGATGTATCTCTCCAGACTGAGAAGAAGAAAAAGATAGAGGAAGAAATCAAATTCATTGACAATCAACTCAAGGAAGTGCTTAGCCAAAAGAGCGCTTCGATGCAGCAACTATCTGTCATTCAGAAGAAAATATTATCCCGAAAAAATCTCATATCTCAAAGCGATTGGGAAATCCGCCAATACCGCAAGCAGATAAACGACAAGAATACAGAAATTACGAGGCTCCGCAAAGAGCTTGACACGTTGGAACAGCATTATTCCGATATGGTCTATAGCACATACAAGAACCGCGACAATAAACTGTGGTTTATGTATATTCTGGCAAGCGACAACATCGGACAGGGATACAGGCGATTCTCATATTTGAAAAATCTTTCCCAAACCGCTTCGGAGCAAGCAAAGAAAATCACTGCCGAAAAAGAGAAATTAAACAATCAACTATCTGAGCTTCAAGAACTTCTCAAAAAAGAGCAAGAACTGAAGGCGGCACGCGAAAAAGAGCAGAAACAACTTCAAAGCGAAGAAACGAAATCAAAATCGATAGTTAAATCGTTGTCGGCAAGCAGCTCGAAATATCAAAAGGAGCTCACTCAAAAACGCAAGGAGATTGAAAAACTGAACAAAGAGATTGAAAAAATCTTGGCAAAGACAGTAAGCGAGCAGAAAAAGAGCAAAGAGAGTGTCGATTACACCCTCGCAGGCCATTTTGAGCAAAACAAGGGAAAACTCCCCTGGCCCGTATCGGGAATAATCACCGAATCATACGGGCAACAGGTGCATCCGGTATATAAGAACATCAAGATGCCGGCAAACAACGGCATCACCATCACGACAACAAAGAACGCCGAAGTCAAAACCGTCTTTGACGGAGTCGTGAAACAGATTCTGATGATGCCAGGATACAACATCTGCGTACTCGTTCAGCACGGAAACTATTTCACTTTCTACTGCAAGCTTGCCAGCGTCAGTGTCAAGGCGGGGCAAACCGTAAGTACGGGAGAGGTGCTCGGAAAACTCGAAGCCGACGGCAAAGCCTCCACTCTCCATTTCCAAGTGTGGAAAGAGACCACCAAACAAAATCCGGAAGCGTGGTTAAAGTAGTGCTAATCAGCGCGGTGACGCTTTGATATAGCAATATGTGCCAGCGATATTATCCCCAAGACAATCATAGTGATGACCTGTGTCTCGTGAGAAATCGTCGCAAAGATGAGACCTGTCTGTTGTGAGATGCCATAAATCGGGACAAGAGCTACGCTCACCAGCAGATGGTATGCCCCGAAGCCACCCTGCACGGGGACCAACCACCCGATTGAACCGATTATCATAATCAGCAATGCGTCCATTGCGCCGAGTCCGTCCATAGCAGGATAAGCATATATGATGCACAGACTTTCAGCCCAATAGCAAGCCCATATAAAAATTGTCTGAATGAAAAATCTTCCCTTGTGCGGCATCCGAAAACCGGCTTTCACTCCATCTGCAAGCCCTTTGAAGAAACCATATATCCTTCCACCCGCTTTTGATTTCATAAGAAATAAAAACACTGCGGCACATACGATTAAGAAGCCTATAAGAAGCCAAAAGGCGTTAAATGAAAATCTTTCCACGAACGGAGTCCACATCTTCTCAATCAAAAAAGTCCCGAAACGGCTGAAAATCACCATGCAAACGGCTATAAGAGTGGAGAAGACAAGATCCCATACCCTTTCAAGCACCATACTCCCCATTGCCCCCTCGAAGGATATCTTGTGGGTATTCGCCAGCATACCGCAACGGACAATCTCGCCGGAACGGGGCACTGCAAGATTTGCAAAATAACAGACGGCATAGGCGTGATAACATTCGCTTCTTGTGAGGTTGGGTGCTATCGAATGCAACATTATCTTCCAACGCCAACCCCGGACGAGGATTGCCAGAAATCCACTGAGCACCGCCCCGCCTATCCAAAACCAATTGCAACTCCCGAGCCCTTCCACAAAATCACTCCACGCGATTTTTCTGAAGGCAAAATAGAGCAAGACGCCCGCCAAGACGAGCATCAAAACATATTTCCAGATATTCTTCCTTTCAATCTTCATAACAATGGTCGGAGCGCAAAAATACAAAATTATTGGGAGTAATGCATATTAATAGTAACTTCGCCTTTTTAACGAAACTGAAGCTATGAAATCAATCCTTGGCATCGGAAATGCCCTTACAGATATTCTTGCAATCCTTCCGGACAGCAATATGCTCGAAACCTTCAATCTCTCAAAAGGGAGCATGCAACACGTTGATGCTGAGACCGGAAACAAAATTTGGGAAATACTTAAAGAGTTCGGTATCAAGTATGTGGCCGGAGGTTCCGCTGCCAACACCATTGCCACTACAGCCATTCTCGGAATGCGTTCCGCATTCATCGGCAAAGTGGGTTTGGATGAGATTGGCTCGCTCTACAAATCAAACCAGAAACAAAACGGCATAGAGTCAAAGCTTTTGAGAGGAAAAGCCCCTTCCGGCCGCTCTATGGTGCTCATCACGGAAGAGAATTCGGAACGCACCTTTGCAACTTATCTCGGAGCCGCATTGGAGTTGGAGCCAGAAGATTTGAATCCTAACGATTTCGATGGATATGATTATTTTCACATCGAAGGATATCTTGTTCAGAACCAGCGTCTTATCAGAAGGGCTGTTGAGATAGCAAAGTCTAAGGGAATGATTATCTCGCTCGATTTGGCAAGTTACAATGTAGTGGAATCAAACAGGGCTTTCCTGCACGACATTGTCGAGAATTACGTTGACATCGTTTTCGCAAACGAGTCTGAGGCAGAGGCGTTTACGCTCAAGAGCCCGCGAGAGGCGATTGACGATTTGGCAAAAGTCTGCAAAATAGCGGTCGTAAAGATTGGGAAGGATGGCTCGATGGTCAAATCAGGTGATGAATTTCATATCATCGAGCCGTGGCCGGCAAACCCGATAGATGCCACAGGTGCCGGTGACACCTACGCCGGGGGATTCCTCTACGCCCACTCGATGGGAATGCCGCTTGAGATCTGCGGACAAGTGGGCTCAATCCTCGCTGCCAAAGTCGTGGAAGTGATTGGTTCCAAGATAGATATCCCCCGCTGGAAAGATGCCAAGAAAGAGCTCCGCGCACTTATGGGAGTCGCAGAGGGGTAAAGAGGTTTGCTGGGAGATCCTTCGCTGCGCTCAGGATGACGGAGTTATTTCAAATTGATGATAATCACCCCGTTGGCGCCTCTCGAGCCGTATATTGCAGCCGATGAATCCTTTAGCACGCTCACGGCCTTCACGTCATTGGGATTGATTGACGAAATATCGTTTGTCTCGATGCCGTCAACAATTATAAGGGGATCGTTCGAGGAATTTATGGATGACGTCCCCCTAATGCGCATTGTCCCGTCCGGAGATACATCAAGCCCGGGCACCCTACCTGCAAGATACTGATATATATTCGAATAGGTCTGTACCTCCTTTTCGTTTATCTTGACTTCACTTACGGAATATGTAAGGTCTTTCTTCTTCGTCTTGCCATATCCGACATCCACCATATCTTCATTTTCATCAGATGCCGCAACACGTTTTGACGCCCCACACGAAGCAACGAAAACTGTTATGGCAATTGCCATTCCTAACAAAGACAATCTTTTCATACTCAGATATTTATATAAGTTATACTATTTACAGTCTATTGGCTCAATCCGTTTGATTCCGTCTCGGTTGACCATGATGCGAAAGCGTTTGTAAACCGTGGTGGAATCGTAATTGTACTGCATAACGATATTGAGAAAATAGTCCCTTTCGCACTGCAGTGTCACCATCTGGCCGTCATCGTCAAGAATATATGCTGGCTGGGACGGATTGTCCATCTTCTTCAAGAACGGACTCATCTGGATACGGACGATATCGTTAATCCCTTCATAATCATACGGTTGATTTTCATCCATCTTCCTTCGGTTGAGGACAACTTGCTTGCGATAGACGATGACGCTCTCGCGCTGAATGTTCCCGGTATCGAAATGGTGGACAAAATTTCTGCAATATGACACCGCCTCGGGGACTTTTTCGAGCAGGATGAAATCCATCGCCTCCTTCAGCCAGCCGATATGCCTTCCCCCCATACTTATTCTCGCTTTTTGGTCATAACTCTTGCCATTCATACGGCTCGAGAAATAATATCGCCCCAGCTCTTTTATGCGATCTTTCATCATATAACTGACAATCAAGGCAATAAACAATGGCCAGGTAAGATTTCCATAAGTTTTCTGAAAAGCCCAGCCGACACCTGTCGCAAAGAGCATTGCCACGCCGGCCGCAAGACTGAAATAGACCTGCTGCGCAATTATTCCATCCTTTTTCTTGGGAGCACGGAGATAGAGCTCGCTCTCAATCATCTTCTTAATGATATTTTGCCGAAACAGATATAAGGCATTGTGTTCCGGATTATCCTTTTCAAGCTGTGCATACCCCTCATCATTGCAGATATTGTATATCTTTCTGATAAGTTTCTCTGATTCGTCGAGACATTGCCCGCATCTCATAATCTTGAAGGCCATATCCAAAAATCTCGTGCAGAGATATTCGCCGCAATGCCCGTGCACCGTACTGGTTTTCAGAGAATAGAAAACGTCGATTATATAATTGCCGTATTTAATTGCATCTTGGCACAATTTCTTCTGACATTCCAAATCCTTACATTCATTTATCTCCTTGAGAGCATCGCGGACTGCACTCTTGACAACTACACAAAAAAGCTTGAGTCGATAATCATAATCATCGTCAGAGGCAGAAGTGACGCTGTTCAAGGGATGGGCCTTTCCATTTACAATCTCAGAGAGCTTGAAAGAGGGAGTCTTGAGTCTGATGTTAGACTTTACGGAACGATAAAACTCCGTCTTTGAAAACGTCATCGGATTAATATCCAAAGCTTCGGGAACGAAAATCCACATCCCCACGGAAAAACTATTGTCCTGCGGCTTGCTGTCGGCAAGAAAACCCATCTTAAACTCAATGGAGAATCGGTCGTGAATTTTTGTAATAACCTCTATCATTGTTATTTAGCAACTCGTAAACAAAACTTTCAAAGTATAAAAACATCCTTCCAAAGGTAGGAATAAATGTCCGTTTTCACAAACGCAACTATCTGTAAGAATCAATTCTGGCACACTTTTGGGAGATTACACCCTCTGTTATGAAAAAAATGATTCTTATGACAATGACATCCATGCTCTTGGCATGGGGCAGCGGGAACGAAAATCTTCCGTTGAGATGTCTTAATAGGTTGACAAATCCAAGTTCGAAAAAGACCAATACTTACATATCAGTTCCTAACCATTACAAAAAGACGGACGCATCGTGCAACTATCTTTGGGCGTTCGGGCTCTTTCCTTTGGGATACACGAGGAGACACTCGGAAAATTTGGACGAATAAAGTCCCCATCTTGAACATTGTGAACTTTTATAGTATTTTTGTAGTTCCAACATACAAAATATGGTAAAGTTCAAGATATTCTACGTAAATCCCCTCAGGGTATGCTGTTACCTCCTTTGGGATGAAACCAAAGAGTGTGTGATTATAGACCCGGGCTGCTCTTCAGAATCTGAAAAAGAGCGGATTACAAAGTTCATAGCTGCCGAGAATCTCAAACCCACGAAGGTTTTGTTAACGCATGGCCATTTCGACCACGTGGTCGCAGTGGGCTATATGACTGATAAATACAACATTCCATATTACCTTCACCCTTTGGACGTGGCGCTTTCGAGAAAAGCGGAAGGGATTTGCCAAACTCTCGGGTTTCCGATGACGCGCCCAACCGTGGAGTGCATACCTCTCAGAGATGGCGACAAAGTCTCTTTCGGAGAATCTTCATTTGAAGTGATACACACTCCGGGACATACTCTTGGAGGTGTCTGCTTCTACATCAAGGAGCAGAACATCTTGTTTTCAGGAGATACCCTTTTCCAAGGGAGCATTGGCCGAACCGATTTTGAAGATGGCGATTATGAACAGTTGATATCCTCCATCACAAATCGTTTGCTGCCACTTCCGGATATCACGGAAGTATATCCCGGACACGGGCTCAAGACCACAATCGAAGAAGAAAAGCGAACGAATCCTTTCCTCACTAACTAAGATGGACAAAATAATCATAGAGGGAGCACGCGAGCACAATCTGAAGAACGTCACCCTTGAAATCCCGCGCAACGAACTTGTTGTGATGACCGGGCTTTCAGGGAGCGGCAAGTCTTCGCTCGCTTTCGACACCATCTATGCAGAGGGGCAGCGGCGCTATATGGATACCCTATCGACCTACGCAAGGCAGTTCATGGGGATGCTCGAGAGGCCGCAAGTGGATGATATACGTGGACTGAGCCCCATTATCGCTATAGAACAGAAAACCACCGGCCGCAACCCTCGTTCAACTGTGGGAACCATCACGGAAATCTATGATTTTTTTAGGCTGCTGTATGCACGCGCATCCACGGCATATTCTCCCGCAACGGGGAAAAAGATGGTGCGATACACAGACGAAATGATTGTGGATCTGATTCTTAAGGATTATGCCGGCAAAAAGATGCTGTTGCTCTCCCCTATCGTAAGGGGAAGAAAAGGACACTACAAGGAGCTGTTCGAGCAGCTCGTTAAACGCGGCTATTCACAGGTACGCATCGATGGAGAGATCCATCGGCTGTCGGACGTGATGCCCCTCGACCGATATAAAATTCACTTCATCGAACTTGTGGTTGATAAGATTATCCCTTCGGAAGAGAATCGCAAGCGGATTCGGGAGTCTGTCAGCACGGCCCTCAACCAAGGGAAAGGCTCCCTCGCCCTGCTGGATGCAGACAACAGCGGCACCGAGCTCAGATATCTCAGCAAGAACCTGATATGCCCCGATACAGGAATATCTTATCCTGTCCCCTCTCCGCATACTTTCTCGTTCAACTCCCCGCAAGGAGCCTGCCCGCACTGCTCGGGGCTTGGGGTGATAGCAAAAGTCGATTTATCCAAGATAATTCCCGACAAAAAAGTCTCCATTGCGAACGGAGGGATTGCCCCGTTGGGCAACTTGCGGGAAAACAACACTTTCACCATAATCGAAGCCATAGCCAAAAAATATGGATTCTCCCTTCACGACCCGATTTCAGAGATTCCCGAAAACGCTATGTCCGTGATCCTATTTGGCAGTGAAGAACTCTTTCGGATAGGGTCCGGAGGGAATTCGCAAATGGTTTCTTTCCCCGGAGTGGTGGCAAAGGCCGAAATCGGCAAAGATGAAAGCGAAGAGTCTCTTGCCAAGAAAGATTTGTACCAAGAAGAGGAGGTTTGCCCCGTCTGCCACGGCACTCGACTAAAAGATGAAGCGCTCCATTTCAAGATTGACGGAAAAAATATCGCGGAAGTGGCAGCAATGGACATCTCGGCTCTCTACGATTGGATTCTCACGCTCGACACAGTGTTGGAGGCTCGTGAAAGGCTGATAGCCAATGACATCCTTAAAGAGCTCAAAGATAGGATAAAATTTCTTTTGGATGTTGGCCTCGACTATCTCACACTCGACCGCAACACCCGCTCCCTGTCGGGTGGAGAGGGACAGAGGATACGGCTTGCAACCCAGATAGGCTCGAAATTGGTGAATGTGCTCTATATCCTCGATGAGCCGAGCATCGGGCTCCACCAGCGCGACAATGTCAAGCTCATCAACTCTCTCAAAAGTTTGCGGGACGAAGGCAACTCCGTGATAGTGGTGGAGCACGATGAAGAGATGATGCGAAGTGCCGACTGGCTGATAGACCTCGGCCCGGGAGCCGGTGTAAACGGCGGCGAACTTCTCTATAACGGAAAACCCTCAAATATAGCCGATTCCAATTCAAACAGTCTGACAATCGACTATCTTACAGGCAAAAAGCAGATAGATACTCCCTCTGTCAGAAGAAAAGGCAACGGCAACTTCATCCGTTTGACGGGAGCTTGCGGAAACAATCTGAAAGATGTCACTTTAGAGATTCCCCTCGGCACCCTCATCGGAATCAGCGGAGTGAGCGGAAGCGGCAAATCTTCACTCATTTACGAAACTTTGATGCCGATATTGAGCAACAAGTTCTATCGTTCCAAGTACAAGATATTGCCTTACAAGTCAATAGAAGGGTTGGAGAATATAGACAAGTTGATTGAGGTGGACCAGAGTCCCATCGGACGCACACCGAGAAGCAACCCCGCCACATATACGAATGTCTTCACCGATATCCGAAACCTTTTCGCGGAGACGCCGGATGCAAAAATCCGCGGATTCAAGGCGGGACGATTTTCATTCAACGTGAAGGGAGGGCGCTGCGAAACTTGCAAAGGCGCAGGCATTCAGGAGATTGAGATGAATTTTATGCCATCCGCACACGTAAGATGCAAGGAATGCAACGGGAAAAGGTACAAGCCGGACACCCTCGCCGTGAGATACAAGGGAAAGAATATCTGCGAAGTGCTGGAGATGACAATATCGGAAGCTGCCGTATTCTTTGAGAGCAATCCAATGATATATCCCCGACTCAAGGCACTCGAAGACGTTGGATTGGGATATGTCACTCTGGGGCAGCCATCCACCACCCTTTCCGGCGGTGAGAGCCAGAGAGTGAAACTTGCCACAGAACTTGCACGCAAAAGCACCGGCAAAACCCTATATCTGCTCGACGAACCCACGACAGGGCTTCATTTCGAGGATATAAAGATATTGCTGAGTGTTCTACAAAAGCTTGTGGAACAAGGCAATACGGTGATCATAATAGAACACAACCTCGATGTGCTCAAGAGCGTGGACCACATAATTGACCTCGGTCCCGAGGGGGGAGCCAAAGGGGGTATGATTATTGCAGCGGGCACACCCGAAGAGGTGGCGCAATGCAGCATCTCATATACCGGAAAATTCTTGAAAAACATTTTGAAATAATTTAAAAAAAATACTGCTTATGACAACAGAATCTTATAAAATGTCACGGGAATTTAGTCTCGAAAGACTCAACAAAGCCATCCAATACGGGTTCCTCCGCGATATGATACATATGTCGGAAGCGGTTCACGAGCACGGATTTTCAGATATTGCAGACGAGATACTGCAAAGAGGAGACGTAAAACTGGTGCTTGTTGCCGGTCCTTCAAGCAGCGGTAAGACCACTTCTTCCAAGCGATTGGCACTTCACCTCCGTGTAAACAGGATAAATCCGGTGGTAATTGAGATGGACAACTATTTCCTCGACAGAGACAAGACACCTCTGGACGAAAACGGAGACTATGACTATGAAACGGTCTATGCCCTCGATTTGGATCTCCTTAACGACCATCTTCAAAAACTGTCTGAGGGTGAGGAGGTTGAAATTCCAAACTATAACTTCGCGTTGGGAAAGAAAGAGTATCGAGGGAACAAAATCAAACTGAAAGAGAACGATATTGTGGTTATGGAGGGAATCCACGCCTTGAACCCCGTACTCACCTCAGGTATAGACGATTCGATGAAATACAAGCTTTATGTGGCACCTCTTAGCCGTCTCAAGCTCGATTGGGACAACGATGTCACCACATTCGACAACCGTCTCCTTCGCCGTATGGTCCGCGACTACCAATTCAGAGGGATATCACCCGAAGGGACAATCCTTCGATGGCCAAAAGTGAGAGCGGGAGAACAAAAGTATATCTATCCTTACAAAGAGCTTGCAGACTCTATGTTCAACTCATCTTTGATGTATGAACTTCCGCTGCTCAAATGCTACGCAGAGCCTCGCTTGAAGGGTATAACACCAAATTCTCCGGTTTACGAAGAGGCTCAGAGGATTTTGGATTTCCTCACACAAATTACTCCAATCATCCCGTCGGACTTAAATGCGATACCCCCCACTTCAATCGCCAGGGAATTTATCGGAGGCTCAAGCCTGACTTATTAATCTTTGCTTCTTAGAACAATCCGTGCAACTGGGCATCTATCTTGTCTGTGATTGCACGGAAATCTTCTTTGTTGTCTTCGAATTTCAACTTGTCAACATCCAGGATGAGGAGTTTGCCGTCGGTGTAGTTCTTAATCCAGTTTTCGTATCTCTCGTGTAGGCCGGTAAGGTAGTCTATGCGGATGCTGTTTTCGCACTCCCTCCCCCGCTTCTGGATATTGTTCACCACATTCGGGATAGAACTGCGGAGGTAAATAAGCAAATCGGGAGCATTGACTAGCGAAAGCATCAGGGAAAACAAATCTGAATAGGTCTCGAAATCGCGGGATGTCATCAGCCCCATATTGTGAAGATTAGGGGCAAAGATACACGCATCTTCATAGATTGTCCTGTCTTGGATGATTACCTCCTTGCTTTTGCTGATTTCCACCACGTCACGAAAGCGCTTGTTGAGGAAATAAATTTGGATATTGAAAGACCATCTCTCCATATCCTCATAAAAATCAGATAGATACGGATTATAATCCACGGGCTCGAATCTCGGAGTCCAGCCGTAGTACTGGGCAAGCATCTTTGTTAGCGTAGTCTTGCCGCTACCGATGTTTCCTGCAATCGCGATATGCATAACAATTATAATTTTTTTATCATTTTACATATTGTAAAGCATCAGTGAAGCCTCTACCGATTTCTCCTTCGCTTCGCTGCCATATTTATCCACATCCACAATATTCTTCGGGCTGTGGGTTATAGAGAGGGCTCCATTTACGCATCCCCCTTCGCAAGCCATCCCTTCGAAGAAATTTTCGGTGCTCTTCCCCATCTTCAGTTTGAGCAGCGGCCCCTTGCAGGCATCTATGCCGCTCATCACCATCGGTCTTAGCCCCTCAAATCCCGCTTTTCCGGCCATATATTCTATTCCGTGGGTGACACCTCCACTTCGGGCGAAGATACGACCATAGAAAGATGCATTATTCAACGGAGTATCAGGCATTTGAGTAGGCACAATCCCGCGTGCGTCAATGAATGCCTGAAGCTCTTCGAAAGACATCACGCAATCTATCATTCCGTTTGTCTTTTCAAGTTTGTATTCCATCTTTTTGGCAGAGCAGGGGCCTATGAAGATAACCTTTGCCGTAGGATCGTTTTTCTTGATGATGGATGCCGCAACCACCATCGGGCTGGGAGAATGTGACACGTATTTGGTGAGCTCGGGATAGAAATTCTCTATATACTTCACGAATGCCGGACAGCAGGAAGTTGTGAGGATCCCCTTCTCCTTCCACTCCTGGCTTTCGTGAATCAGGCAGATGTCGGCTCCGAGCGCCGCCTCGACAACCTGATGGAAGCCGAGTGCCATAATGGAAGAGACCACTTGCTCGATTGTGGCCGGGCGGCATTGACCTACGATGGCCGGTGCAATTACCGCATAAACCTTGTATTTCGTATTGTTCTCCGACTGTTTGAGAATATCTATAATATCCAATACCAGAGACTTATCCACGATTGCACCGAACGGACACTTATACACACAGGCTCCGCAAGAAATACACCTGCTGTTGTCTATCTTGGCCTTGCGGTCTTCGTCCATCGAGATTGCCTTCACCTTGCAGCTCATCACACAGGGGCGGTGGCGGACAATGATTGCACTGTAGGGGCAGGCATCGTGGCATTTGCCGCAATGGATGCAGAGATTTTCATCTACGGTGGCCTTCTTGTCTATGATGGAGATTGCTCCGCGGGGGCAAACGTCCATACAGCTGTGGAACACGCATCCACGGCAGGCGGGAGTGACATATATCCCTTCGATGGGACACTCGTCACAGGCAATATCGACAACCTCAACCACATTCGGATTGCTCTTGTCTCCACCACGGGCCATTCGCACACGCTCTGCGATGACAGCCCGCTCTTTATAAACGCAGCAATAGGTGTCGGAAGTCTTCATCCCCTCGGTGAGCATCTTGGGGATTTCCACATACGCCTCATCCATCCCCCCTTCGTAAGCGCGGCGAATCACCTCTTTGAGGACTTTGTATTTCACTTCCTGAACATTCGTGTCAAAAACTCTTTTTTCCATATATCTTAATCGTATGTTAATACAACTCTTTTGCCCATCCTGCGGAGATTTTCGGCAAGACGATCCACCAATCTCAGCTTCATCGTGATATCAATCGGCAGGTCTGAATGGGCTTTGTTGACTGCCTGTCCTACAAAGAACTTGATATCAGTAGCTTCTTCAAACAACATCTGGGCGAGGAGTGACGCTCCATCGCGTGCTGTATATGTCTTTGGAGAAAGATCGGTCACGGAAATATACTTGTCGGATAATTCCAGCAACCGTCTGAAGGTTATAACTCCTTCAGTGACAAGATCTATCCCCTCCATATGGGCAATCGGAGGGATATCCCTGTCGGGGAAATCAAGCACGGGTTCCAGCTCGGAACCGATGCACCGTGAAACGACATTGCTGCTCGTGCCGCCGCAAACTATCTTGAGGGTGTCCCCTTCCATAAAATTGGCGACTACGGCATAATCCTGTTCCCGATCTACGGGCGGCCCTATCATAAGGTTTGCCCATACCTGCTTGCGCATCTTTATCGCAGCGACTGTGGTATCATCTCCGGGCTTCCCTTTGTAGAACAGATTGCAGGCCGATGCCAGGAGGCAGCAAGCCGCCCTGGCCGACAATCCGGGCTTTATCTCTCTGTTGAGATATGCTATGATGCCGCTTCTCTTCCAGCCGAAATCGAACATACCGCCGATGCCCGCGTGCACCGTGCCGTCTGACATTACAAATATTATATCATCCTCTGACAGAGAGAGTTCGCTCTGATATACCGTTTTGCCATGAACTGTCAGTTTTGAGCAAGGAAGCTCCACACAACGCCCTTCGTGCCAATAAATCGCCTTTGGGTTGTCAAACTCCAGAAGATATCCTACGCCGTTGTTGTTCACATGTATAACGGAGAATGTCGAGTAGGCCACACCTCTCTCTTTGCAGACCGGGAGGCTTTGGATGATTGTATCAACACACTCTTCCACCGACCTGCCGGCAGAAAACATCGTGCACAGAATCTTGGAAGTGAGGGTGGCGAGAATGTTTGCCTTGACCCCGTGACCCAAACCATCTGCAAGCACAACTGTGGTATAATCTCCGTTGACCGCATATTCCACCTTGTCTCCACACAATTCCTCTCCCCACTGAATGAGCGAGGTATATCCGTGTTCAAGGCAGAGTTTTTTTGTCATAATTATTTCTCCCGGTCTTGCATCAATACGTCCTTGAGCTGGAGCAAGGCGACCTTGGTCTCCGCGGTGGTCTCGCCAAGCAGAGATGCAATCTCCTGAGCCACACGCATTTGCTTCTTGATAACATCGTCAGTGACCCTCAACGTGTTCATTTTCATTTGATTGACCTTATCGCCATAATTCACCATCTCCGTGATGTCCTTCATAATGCAGAAAAAGGCATTCTGACGATGAAGGGGGCTGATTGATATTTCGGCATATAGGCCGGTGGCGGGGATGAAAATCTTCTTGCCTACAATACTCTCGCCGCTTTTCCTCACACGACGAAGATATGCTGTGCTGAAGAAATCGTTTGCCGGAAGCCCTTTGGTGGTCTTGTCCGCAATGCCGAGCATCTCTTTGGCCTTCTTGTTTATCTCCATAATTATGAGGTCGTTGTTCAGCACGATAATCCCCTCCGGGCTGCGTTGGATAACATCGTACGAAAGGCTTTCCGCCCTCTTTTTCATAAACGGAACGCACACTTCAGTGTCGCAATATCCGTTGTGAACCGCCCACGCCTTCTGGGCGCAAGTGGTATATCCGCAAGCTCCGCAATCCAAACGATTGTCCTTGTCTCCCCTGTTTGTACGGGTGAGAATCTTTGTAATGGTATCTTCATCGGCACTCTTGCTTCCATTGTCGATACGCTCGTGAATCTTTTCGATGTCAAAGCCGGGGTACTCGTCCGGAATGCGAGGATATTTCTCCATCTCGGCATTGACGTAGTTGAGCACGTCGAGTGCCGCCTTTATGTTGCCACCGCGGTGGGGGATATGGCAGGGACCATTCACACAACCATCGCGGCAAGTGTGCAATTCGATAAACGCCCCTTTTACCGCATTGATATTCCTGAGGGCATCGAGGCAATGGTTTCCGGTGACGGGAATATACTCGTATCCCTCCGGAGTATTTTCAAAAGACTTGATAATCCCCTGACATACAGGATAATACTTAGCAGGATTTGAATAACGCACATCATCTTCCACATCTATCTTCTTGGGATCTATTCCCCTCTCTTCAAAAATCGCCTCCAACTCCTCGAACGTCAACACGTCATCTATAAACCCGCTCTCCACGGCCGTCTCTCTTTTGGCGATACACGGCCCGATTGAGACAATTTTCGCCCCGGGATGTTCCTTTCGGAGAATCTTTGCAAGAACCAGCATAGGAGGATCAACCGGAGCAAGATATTGAAGCGCACTCGGGAAATAAAGCTGAATGAGTTTGCATACCGAAGGGCAATCTGAAGTGATGAAATTCTTGTATTTTCCGCTTTCAAGGAGTTCCCGGTATTTGCGTGTCACCAAGGCGGCTCCGCGTGCCGACTCCTGGGCATCGTCAAATCCAATCATCTTGAGCCCCGCCTTCATTTGGGCGAAATTCTTGACCCCAAAGCTGGCTATGAATGAGGGCTCCACTGTGGCTATAACTTTATCGGAGCCTTCCAAAATCTTGAGCACGTCGTCTTTGTGACTGCGCACCACTATGGCGTTCTGAGGGCACACGACAGCACACTGACCGCAGAGAATACATCGACTCTCTATCAGCTCTGCACGGTGCTGCTTGAAACCGATTGCCTTTACAGGGCAGGCTCTCAGACACTTATAGCAATCCTTGCACTTTGCCGGTCTAAACTCAAGATAATCTTTCATAGACCTCTTTCAAAAAGATTTCTTCTGCGTTTTCGCTTGTGACGTTGTGCAGAAAAATCTCGTCGCACTTGATGTTGATTCCCTCTGCGCAATGGCCGAGGCAGAACCCCGCCTTGAGTGTGACTTTGTCTTGAAGATTATATTTGCTGATAATCTCCCTCATCTTCTCGATAACGTCATAAGATCCCTTGAGATGGCAGGAACTGCCTACACATACGGTAATTGTCATAGTTAGTTTTTTTATTCTATCTCACAAATATAAACAAAAAAAATCACCCCACAAAGGGTGATTTTTCATATAGGGTAGATTCGATTGATTATGACGTTTTATATCTTGAAGTTAATATTTCCAAATATGTCTTTGAGGCTTTCAAGGATATTTGGTAACAAAGAATCCACCTTGATGAAATCGCTCAATTCGTATGATTGTTCATCTTTGGTAAATTTGATGTAAGGTACAACTTCTACGCTTCCAAAGAGGGGTGCTCCGGTCTGTTGCACTTTGAGAGTGATTTCTGCCTGGGCTTCATTTCCCCCATCGTAATAAACCTTCACATTGACGTTCTTGTCGAGATATTCCTGAAGTTTGGTCAAATAATCCTTGCTCCAATCGGTAAGGAATAGGTCTGGAATAGAGCCATTTACGTTTGCAACAACATTAAGTCTGTCCAAGACGTCCACGTTGACGGTCACACTGTTGAACGTTGAGATAACGTCAGTAATCTCGCTGAAGGAGATACCGCTTGCAGACACAAGGCAGTTTGCAATGTTGCGTCCACCGTATGTCAAGGATTCCTTTATGCCATACTCACCACTCTTGGATGCAAATGTGGTGATATTCTTGACCTGTCCGTATGAAGTGCTGATTTCAGCCGTGAGGTCTGTGAGTCCGTTAATCAAGCACGAAACCGTACTCTGTGCAAGAAGGTCATTGTTGAGGAACATCTCAACGCCGGCATTGAAATTTCCTGAAAGCAGATTAATCAAATTGTTCTTCACGTCAAATTTGATGTGGCATTCACGATTCTTGTCGTCATTGAAATAGAAGTTTATGCCATCTTCATTGCCTGTTCCGCGATATTCCCACGACTTGGTCTGGGGATTTGCATAAAAACTGGCTTTGGTTGAGAAGATGTTCCAGTCAACCCCTTTTGTCGTCACGTTAACTTCGTCTGAAGATTTTGTAGAAGTTCCGGATCCGGGAAGAGTACTGAAGAAAGCATCAACAAGGGTAAGGACACCTCCGCTTTTGCCTTTGATGACAGAATCATCGTATGTTGACAATGTGGTTGTGAAATATGAACTGATACCGGCAACGTCTTCGCTTGAAGCTTTTTTGCCTATGGACATCAGCTCTGCTGCAATGCTTTCAAACTCAGCCTTTTGCTGTTCCGGTGTAAGCGGTTGGTTATCTTTTGAGCAAGAAACTGCAAAAACAAGCGCGGCTACGGCAGCCGCCATTCTCCAAATCTTTTTCATTATCTGATTATTTTATTTGTTATATCCTTTCGGGTTCATACTTTGGAAGTGCCAGCTGTCGCGGCACATCTCCTCGATTCCATATCTTGCCTCCCAACCGAGTTCGGTTTTCGCCTTGGCGGGATTGCAATAACAAGTGGCAATATCGCCTGCACGGCGCGGTTTTATTGAATACGGCACTTTCACACCGTTCACTTTTTCAAAAGCCTTCACCACATCCAGTACCGAATATCCGTGGCCGGTGCCGAGGTTATAAATTGCCAAACCGCATTTTTTATCTATCGCCTTAAGGGCAGCCACGTGTCCTGCGGCCAAGTCGCATACGTGAATATAGTCGCGAACTCCCGTGCCGTCCGGAGTGTCATAGTCGTTTCCGAAAACTCCGAGTTCCTTGCGGATACCGATGGCTGTCTGGGTGATATAAGGCATCAGGTTGTTGGGGATGCCGTTTGGATTTTCTCCGATGAGACCGCTCTGGTGGGCACCAATCGGATTGAAATATCTGAGCAACACTACATTCCATTCATTATCAGCCTTTTGAACATCAATCAACACCTCTTCGAGCATAGATTTTGTCTGGCCGTATGGGTTGGTGCAGTGCCCTTTGGGGCACTCTTCTGTGATGGGAATCATTGCAGGATCGCCATATACCGTGGCAGAAGATGAGAAGATAATGTTCTTGCATCCGTGACTGCGCATTGTTTCAAGCAAGACGAAAGTGGCATTCATATTGTTTTCGTAATACTCGAGCGGTTTTGCGACACTCTCGCCGACAGCTTTAAGGCCGGCAAAGTGGATTACAGCATCTATCTTATTGTCTGTAAATATCTTATCCATAGATGCACGGTCACGAACATCGGCTTTGACAAAAGGAACTTCCTTTCCGATTATCTTCGCCACGCGATTCAAAGCCTCCTGCTGTGAGTTTACGAAATTATCGACTACAACCACGCTGTGGCCCGCTTTGTCCAATTCTATTATCGTATGACTGCCGATAAAGCCGGCACCGCCTGTAAGTAAGATTTTCATATTATCTCCCTTTATACATCTCTTCGTAGTATCTCTGATAATCTCCGGATGTGACGTTGTCCATCCAGGCGCGATTATTCAAATACCATTCCACAGTTTTTTCTATCCCCTCTTCAAACTGGAGGCTTGGCTCCCAACCGAGCTCCGCCTGCAACTTACGGCTGTCGATGGCATAGCGGGCATCGTGCCCAAGACGGTCTGTAACATAAGTGATTAAGGATAAATCTTCCCCCTCTTCACGTCCCAGAATCCTATCCACGGTATTAATGAGCACCTTGATGAGGTCTATGTTTTTCCATTCGTTGAAACCGCCGATGTTGTAGGTCTCCGCTATTCGTCCATTATGAAAGATGGTGTCTATCGCCCGGGCGTGGTCTTCGACATAGAGCCAGTCGCGGACATTCTCTCCCTTTCCATATACAGGCAACGGCTTTTTATGTACTATATTATTGATAAACAGAGGGATAAGTTTCTCGGGAAACTGATAAGGGCCATAATTGTTGCTACAGTTGGTAACGATGGTGGGCATTCCGTAGGTATCGTGATATGCCCTCACAAAGTGGTCTGAAGATGCCTTGGATGCGCTGTAGGGGCTGTGAGGGTTGTATTTTGTGGTCTCGACGAAGAAATCGGCGCCGTAGCAGAGGTGGGGGAAGTTGTGGTTGGAAGGCACGGGGGGCTGGGGGGTGGTTTTTCGGGGAGATCCTTCGCTGTCGCTCAGGATGACGGAGCTATCGCTCAGGTTGACGGAGCTGTCGCTCAGGTTGACGGAAGAAGGAATCCCTTCGGGAGAGGTGACTTCCAATGCGCCATACACTTCATCGGTGGAGATATGGTAAAATCGCTTCCCTTCATACTTTTCGGGGAGGCTCTCCCAGTATAACTTTGCAGCCTGAAGCAGGCTCAGTGTCCCCATCACATTTGTCCTTGCAAAAGTAAACGGATCTTTGATGCTCCTGTCCACATGGCTCTCTGCCGCAAGGTGGATGATGCCATCTATCTGCTCATCTTGCATAAGTTTGTAGAAGGCTTCGAAATCGCATATATCCATCTTCACAAACTTGTAGTTGGGGCAATTCTCTATGTCTCTCAGATTGGCAAGATTCCCCGCATAAGTCAACTTGTCAAGATTAATTATCTTATAATCAGGATATTTATTTACAAAAAGCCTGACTACGTGACTTCCAATGAAGCCGGCTCCGCCGGTGATTACTATATTCTTCATATCAATCGTCTATCAAATGTCTTGAGGAATTTACCTCGTGTTTCATCTCTTCTATCACTTTTAGCAGATACTGCCCATACTGATTTTTTATCATAGGCGCCGCCAATTCTCTCATCTTATCCTCTGAAATCCAACCTTTTCTGTATGCAATCCCTTCGAGACAGGCAATCTTGAGTCCCTGTCTCTTTTCGATTACCTCTATGAACGTGGAGGCCTCGCTCAATGAGTCGTGTGTGCCCGTGTCAAGCCAGGCAAATCCGCGACCGAACACCTGCACTTTCAGTTGTCCTGCATCCAGAAATTCCTGATTTACAGTAGTTATCTCATATTCTCCCCGGGCAGACGGCTTGATAGTGCGTGCCACATTCACCACTTTGTTTGGATAGAAATAGAGCCCTACGACGGCATAATTGCTTTTTGGAGCCTTCGGCTTTTCCTCTATGCTGATACAATTTCCATTGCGGTCAAATTCTGCTACACCATATCGATCGGGATTGCTTACCCAATATCCGAACACCGTTGCCTTGTTATCCTCTTCCGCTGAACGGACAGCCTCTTTGAGCATTCCCGTAAAGTTGCTCCCGTAGAAGATATTGTCTCCAAGAACAAGACAGACGCAATCGTCGCCGATAAAGTCTGCGCCAATCGTAAATGCCTGTGCCAAACCGTCCGGGGAGGGCTGCTCGGCATATTCAAAATGTACTCCGTAATCGGAGCCGTCTCCCAGCAGGCGTTTGAACCCGGGAAGGTCGTCAGGAGTGGAGATAATGAGGATATCCCTGATACCGGCCAGCATCAATACGCTGATGGGGTAATATACCATCGGTTTGTCATAAATCGGCATCAGCTGTTTGCTGATTCCCTTTGTGATTGGATAAAGTCTGGTGCCGGAGCCGCCGGCGAGCACAATTCCTTTCATATTATCGTATTCAATTATTCGTCACCTTATAAAAAATCTTATACCATTCGGCGAAACGCCTCAACCCTTCGCGGAGAGGAGTCGAGGGTTTGAAGCCAAAATCCCTCTCCAAGGGAGCGGTGTCGGCGTAAGTTGTGGGCACATCGCCCGGCTGCATCGGCACAAGCACTTTATGTGCCTCAAAATCATAATCTTCCGGCAAAACTCCTGCCCTGATGAGCTCTTCCTGAAGTATCTTCACAAACTCCAACAGGTTTTCAGGATGATTATTACCTATGTTGTACACCTTGTACGGAGCAATCGGCAAGCCGTCTTTTCCAGTGCTCCTTTCCGGCGCGTGATTCATCACCCTCACGATTGCCTC
>JABUTQ010000324.1 GCA_021443605.1 Bacteroidales bacterium
ATGACGCGCTGATGCGACTTTGTTACTTCTGAACGAATTTAGAACAGCCTCGGCATCAGCGCATTGAGGTCGCGGCGCCAAGTAGTCCAAGAGTGTCCAAAATCTCCCTCGAGGTTGAGATACTTCTCGTATTTCACGCCATTTGCATCAAATCCCTCTTTGAGAGTATAAAGACAATTGTAGTATGCGATATCGCTCTTGCCGCCTTGGCTGAAAACGCAGAGTTTCACCTTCTTGTTGAAATCGGCAGCAATCTCTTTCAGACGTGCAGCCTTCACTTCCATAGTCTTGGGGTCGTTTTCAAACCAGCCGGCGCTCATCACCCAGAAATAAGAGAACTTGTCGTAGTGCAAAAGCATAGTCTCCATGGTCTCGAGGCCACCCATTGAAAGACCTGCAAGGGCACGGTTAGCCGAGCCGGTCTTCACATTGTAATTATCTTCTATATAAGGGATTATGCAATCTACAAGGTCATCCACGAAATCCATTGTTGGCACGCTACCATTTGGCATTACCACGATGCAGGGCTTCATCTTTCCCTCTGCCATAAGATTGTCGAGGATATCGCCTGCGGCACCTGCAGTGCTCCAGGACATATCATTGTCACCACCACCATGGATAAGATAGAGCACGGGGAGTTTCATCTTCCCTTTCTCATATCCTGCCGGTGTCCAGATATGCATCCTGCGGGTGGTGTTGAATTTTGAACTGTAATAGAAGCGTTGTGCCACAGAGCCGTGGGGAACATTCTTCTTTGCAAAGAACTCGTCTCCCTTGGGGGCGATTGTGGCGATAGAAGTAGTTTCAAGTGAAAGGGACGAACGGGGGTCTATAACCTTCACGCCGTCAACTACATAACTATAACGATATACGCCCGGCTCAGGTTTTGGAACAATAAATGACCATACGCCGTCCTTTTCAAAAGACTTTATCTGAGTGCCCCACGGCATAATGTCGCCGGTGAGGGATACCTTGCGGGCCTTGGGTGCATATATGCTGAAAACCGCATCTCCGTTTTCAAGAATTCTGACAGGAGTGAGGGTGTCTCCCGGTGTGCGGGGGCGACCAAATTGTGCAGATGCATTTATGCTGCTGATAGTGAGCAGACAAACCAATAAAGTGATTAATCTTGTTTTCATAGTTCAGTAATGATGTTGGAGTTGAAAAACGGGCGCCTTGCGACGCCCGATTATAATATTTAGTTAGATTTTAACTGTAGCGCTCAGCTTGGTATCTGCCGAAGAGCCTCCGACCAGAATCTCTATCGTTCCGTTTTCAAGCTGCCAGCTGTTGCTCTTCACATCCCAGTAACGAAGGCTCTCAACCGGCACTTCAAGAGTGACAACTTTTGTCTCTCCCGGGGCAAGGGTGATGCGGTCGAATGCCTTGAGCTCCTTGTAAGGCCACTCAACCTTTGCATCAACACGGTGAACATAGAGCTGTGCAACTTCGTCAGCTTCCATATCTCCCTCGTTCTTGAGGTTGAACGATACTTTTATCGTGCCGTTTTCCTTGTAAGAGTTCTTATCTGTCTTGATGTCTGAATATGAGAAATTTACGTAAGACAATCCATATCCGAACGGATAGAGAGGCTCAACTTTCTTGGTATCGAACCAACGATATCCCACGAGCATTCCTTCTGAGTAATTTGCATCAGGAGCGGCAGGGCGGCGGAAAGCTCTCTGTCCCTGAATGTCCTGACGATACTGATTTCCGAAAAGGTCGCCTTCAACCTCTGATTTCTGCGGGAAGTTTCCGAGGGCAAATGCGGGGCTGTCTTCAAGCTTCTGAGGGAAAGTGAAAGGAAGTTTTCCGGAAGGAGCGATGTTTCCGAAAAGAACGTCGGCAAGTGCGTGACCACCTTCCATACCATTCCACCATCCCTGAACGATTGCCTTAGAGTATTTTACAACTTCGCGAAGATCGCAAGGACCACCTGAAATCACAACTGTGATGAGGTTTGAGTTTGCCTTTGAGAGGGCTTTCACGATTTCGTTCTGTCCAACGGGGAGGTCGATGTTTTCACGGTCTGATCCTTCAGATTCGATATTCTTGTTTGTTCCTGCAAAGAAGATAACCACGTCTGCAGCTTCTGCAGCTGATACAGCCTCTTCAAGGAGCTTCGGATCTGCAGGCTCGTTTGATTCAAGTGCGAGATCTTCTGCAGCTGCAGCATTTCCTCCGCGCATCATCATCCAGCGACCGAACATTCCCATATAGTTCTTGTAACCTTTTACGTATGTCACTTCAACATCGCTGCCCACTTCGTTGAGGATACCCTTGAGAGGGGTGATTTCGTAGAGAGTCTTGACTCCTGCACCCATTCCACCGGCTGCCGTTGAAGCTGTGGCGTTAAGACCTACAACTGCTATCTTCTTGATATTCTTTTTGTTGATAGGGAGCATTGCTCCTTCGTTCTTCAAAAGGACGATAGATTTCTTGGCAACTTCGTAAGTGATTCCCTGGCCAAATGCGTCTGAAGGATTTGCCTTGTTACACTGATCTTCGGGAATTGCCTCAATTGCAAACCTCACGCGAAGGATTTCGCGAACCTTGCGGTCGATAACCTCCATAGAGACCTTGCCCGCTTTTACTGAATCGATGAGGGCGGGGCCGAGGTACTGGCTGCCGGTCATCTGTACGTTGAGGCCGTAGAGAGCCGCACCCATTGTGCTGTGTGTGCCGCCCCAATCGGAAACTGTGAAGCCGTTGAATCCCCATTCATCGCGGAGAATCTCGTTGTTAAGGTGCTCGTTTTCACTGCAATATGCACCGTTAACCTTGTTGTAGGCGGTCATCACTGTCATTGCGCCACCTTCCCTTACAGCCATTTCAAACGGCTTGAGGTAAATTTCGCGGAGGGTACGCTCGTCAATTACGGCATTTACCGTACCGCGGTTTGTCTCCTGATTATTCACTGCATAGTGCTTGAGGCTCACTGCAGTTCCCATATCCTGTGCTCCTTTCGTATATTCTGTTGCCAGAACGCCATTGAGGAGGGGATCCTCGCTGAAATATTCGTAAGAACGACCGCCAACTGGGAGCCTCTGAATGTTCATAGCAGGACCGAGGATGACATCCTTGCCGCGAAGCCTCCATTCATATCCGAGGCCTTGTCCGTATTTATATGCGAGTTTTGCAGACCAAGTGGCGGCAAGCGCGCTTCCTGTAGGGAAGTAAGATGCAGAGTCTGTTGTCCATCCTGCAGATTGGAATCCGTTTGGAACACCCTCTTCGCGACATCCGAAAGGACCGTCGGCATACTTTATGTCCTGAATACCGAGACGGGGGACACCTTCGCTCGACATATTTGTCTTGCTGTGCATCATTTCCACTTTCTCTTCGAGTGACATCTGTGCAATGATCTCATTGATTTTGGCATCGTTTACAGCCAATTTCTCTTGAGGAGTGAGCTGCTTGCATCCGCTACACATTATCGTAGCGGCGACAGCGGTCATTAAAACTAGCTTTTTCATGTTGATTATAGGTTTTTGAAGATTTAGCTTTAGGCGATACAAAGTTCTCATTATAATGGTTTAATAAGTTGCATTCGCGTCCAAAATTTTTACCAAAAGTCCACAATTATTATTACCTTTGACTTCAGTACCATTATTTCATTACGATGAGGAAGCATTTTTTCCTGTTCATATTATTGTCTGCGGCCATTTTTGCGTGTCAGCCTATTACTATATTTACCGATTCCCATCTGCTGGTTTCCGAGAGTGAAGTGCTCCAAATGGACATCAGTTCATTGGAAGAAGACGATTTTGGGTATGTCTGGATGGGGACATCCGGGCACGGCGTAGTGCGCTTCGACGGAGAAAACTATATCAATATAATAAAGAGTGCAGACAATTCCGGCGTCTCGTCCCAATTTGTAAATGCCCTGTTCAGCGACAAAGAGGGGAGCATCTGGGTGGGGTCTACCAATGGTGTTGACAGGGTGGATACCAAAACGCTCAAAGTGTCACATTATAAAATAAACGACAAGATCGAAGAGGTCCTCACTATCTTTTCCGATAAAGAAAAGAATATTCTTGCAACTACCCGAAATGGTGTTTTCATCTTTGACAACGAAGCGAAACTCTTTAGAAAGATAATATATTTCAGTCAAGAGGCAAATTACCTGAAAGTATATGATACCAAAGACTTCGGGATGGTAATCGTTTCCGATTATGAGGTGAGCAGATATAACAGCCAATATACCAAGGTCGGAAGTTACGAACTCGATTTTCCTGTCAAATTCTCTGCATACGATGCCGGCAACCGTCTTTTCCTGGCAAGGCCGATGTATGAGCTGTATTGTATGGACCTGAGTAATGGAGAATTTGTCAATTTGCCAAAGGAACTTGGAGTAATTGATTGTGGTAAAGCTTTTTATGCGAAGAGTTTTGATGACGGAAGTGTCCTCTTCTTGTCTGGTCAGACGCATTGGTTCTGGAAAGACGGCACCCTGACAAGTGATGTCGAAAATGGATTTCCATATAACGCCGAGTTGTGCCACGGCTTTGTGAATGCTATATTGATAGACAGCCGCAACAATGCTTGGTTTGGTACGCACAGAGGATATATCCTCTCTTCAAGGAGAGACAGTCAGTTCTCGGGAAATGCAACTCTTACCGATTTTATCGAAGGTACAACTATTACCTGCATGACTTCCGACAGCCGCCACGTTTGGATGGTGGAGAAGTCAACGGAGTTGTACTGCTACACTTTGGGAGGTGGCAGACCTGCTCAGATTGAGATAGAAAGGCTGATTCCGTTTGGTTTCAACTATAACTCCATAGGGAGTGTAAACTACACAAAGTCGGGGCATCTTCTTGTAAGTACAGACAACGTGGTGCTCACTTTCAAGGTAAATGAAGACGGCTCGCTTGCTTACATAAGGATGGACTCCGTACTTCCTATTCAGACCAATCTCATTATGACAGAGGGAGTTGATGGGAAATTGTGGATAGGGGGTAGCGGCATATACACTTCAGGAGATTCTTATGTGGCCCAAGCTGTTGAGGCTCGGTTCTCTCCATCAGGAGTCTCAGCTATCTGTCCGTTGTCAAATGGCGAAATGGCATTTGCCTTCAAATATCAAGGGCTTGTTCTTTTGAATGAAAAGACCGGAGAACAACGAGTTTTGGATTTGTCAGAGCAGTATGAAGGAATCATAATCGCTTCCATATTCGAAAAGGAAGATGGGACAGTGTGGCTTGGGACAATGGCTCATGGGCTTATGGTGCTTGAGCCTAAATCTCTGATGCTCACTCTTATGGATGAATCAAGAGGTCACGGCAACATCACAAATATATGTCAGACTGCAGAAGGAGTCATCTTCTTGAACGACGAGACGTCCCTATATAGGTTTGACGGGCGTGTGGTACGCAGGGTATGGTATGCATCAAAAGGGATTTCGCCCGTCACTTCAGCTATGGTTGCCCTTGCCGATGGAAGTGTTGTGGCCGACTTTGGTAAAGTGCTCTATTACACCGCAGACAATCAGCCTAACAATATCCTGCCCAAGATTTCGTTGGATGTTCTGGCGTGCAACGGCGACGGCCGCAGATTGGCATATTGTGGCGGAGGGAAAATTACCCTGCCTCATAACGACAAGAACCTGGTGCTCCGTATGGCCACCGCCACATACGGAAAGTTTAAGTCGTTCAGGTATCAATGGACAAATGACGGTACAAATTGGATTGATACCGATGATGGTTCTTTGAACGTTTTCAATCTTGCGCGGGGCTTGCATAAATTCAATTTCAGACTTATCAATAAAGAAGGGGAAATTTTAGATAACGCACAGACGGTAAATGTTTATGTCAAAAGTCCGTGGTATGCCACAAATATTGCCTATATCATTTATATATTGACGTTTATAGGATTGATAATCACATTGGTATATGCTTTTTGGACGGCAAAGCAACACAAACTCGAAGTGGACTTGGCAAAGAAAGAGAAGGAGATGCAGGAGAGGTTGAATGTCGATAATATGGACTTCTTTGCAAATATTTCTCACGAATTCCGTACACCTCTCACCATTATAGCGGGGGCGGCGGATGCCCTCAGCAAGACGCTGACCAAAAATCCCGACGATATTCGAATGTCGGGGATTCTCAAGCGCAACAGCACCCGTATGATCAAACTCGTGGGGCAGTTGCTCGACTTCAACAAACTCGATCACGATACTCTTTCCCTTTCCGTTTCCTTGTGTGATGCAGGCGAGATTATCGGCAACGTGGTCAGTGCCGTGTCGTTTGGCGCTGCACATAAGGGGATTTCCCTCTCTCTGAATGGCTGCGAAGAGCCTCACGTCATGTGGACCGATGCAGATAAGATTGACAAGATAATGTATAATCTCTTGTCTAATGCATTGAAATATACAGAAAAGGGGGGAGCTGTGGAGGTTTCTGTAAAACAAGTCGGCAAAGAGGATATCGTTTCGATATTTCAAGATTTGAACACCTCAGTATCAAATAATTGGCTATACGTTGCAGTTAAAGATACAGGGGTTGGAGTAGAGCCTGAAATGGCTGAAAAACTCTTCGGACGCTTTTATCGCGGTGCATCGAACAAACAGATTACCGGTACCGGAATCGGTCTCTATTACATACGTAGGCTCACATTGTTGCACCACGGAGACATAAAGGTAGAATCCGAAGGAGTCGGGAAAGGTGCCACCTTTTCTTTTGCAATACCATCTGACGTATCAGCATACAGCGACAACGAGAGGACTCCGGCAGAAGCTGCAACTCTCTATGTCCCTCCAACAGTTTCTGAAAATGAATCTGCTGAAACAGAGGTGGTTACAGTGATCGGCCGGGATGAACAGCAATCTATGCTTCCTACGATAGTTGTAGTGGATGATGATTATGAGATGGTATACTATCTCAATACGCTGTTTACTCCCCAATATAGGTTCGTTTCCGCTTATGATGCTTCTACGGGATATAAGTTGATTCAGGAATCGGCTCCGGACATTGTAATCAGTGACGTGATGATGGCGGGGATGGATGGTTTGGAACTCTGCCGTATAGTGCGTGAAAACGTGGCTGTAAGCCATATCCCGTTTGTCCTTCTTACGGCCAAATCCAATATTGAAGACCAGATAAAGGGGCTCGATAGTGGGGCGGACGCCTATGTCGTCAAGCCGTTCAATCCGGATTATCTCCTTGCCTTGGTGCGCACCACCCTCGAAAACCGAGACCGCTCGCGCAAGATGGTGGGTGAGACAACCGTCAATACTCCACCGGAGGAGGTTAAGCTTTCTGTTCGCGACCGGGAACTTATGGACAAGCTCCACTCTATTATGGAGCAGAGCCTCACCGAGAGCGAGCTTGATCTTGAAAGGGTGATGCAGGAGCTTGCTATGAGCCGCACCAAGCTCTTTTACAAGATTAAGGCCCTTACTGGAAAGACTCCGAACGAGCTATTCAAGACTTATAAGTTGAACCGTGCGCTTGAAATGTTGAAGGAACACCGTTACAAGATTGCAGCAATCGCCGATATGACTGGATTCAGCTCAGCTTCACACTTCACCAGAGTCTTCAAGGATCATTTCGGAGTATCTCCGAGCAAGTACGAAGAGTGATGGAAGTTCGGGGAGATTCTTCGGGCTAAAGCCCTCAGAATGACGGTAAAACATGATGAAGGTAAAACATGATGACGGCAAAACATGATGACGGCAAAATAGGATGAGGGTAAAACATGGTGACGGCAAAACATGATGACGGCAAAATAGGATGACGGCAAAACATGATGACGGCAAAGCAGGATGACGGGAAAATAGAATGAGGGCAAAACAGAATGACGGCAAAATAGGATGATGGTAAACAGAAGGGGCGACCAGTTTTGGCCGCCCCTTAAAAATCACAGGATTAAAGGATTAGTTAGCTACAGGATAAACACCTGTTCTGTTGTCCTTTACGTCCCACCATAAACGAGACCAACGGGTATCCTTGCCGTCCGAAAGGTCTTTCAGACAAGCTTTATAGTTCTCTTCGTTGTATTTCACGTCAGTGTCAGGATAGTACAGAAGCCTATAGGGATATGCATTGTTGCTTGCATCAAGAGCGCCGGGGCCTACAGGTCTGAAAGGCACGTCTGTACGACGCCAGTCTGCCCAAGCCTCAATACCGTCTGTGAAGAAAGCTGCAATCCATCTCTGGAGGTGAATCTGGTAGAGAGCCTGATCCTTGTTGGAGCTGAAGGCAACTTTTGCAGAGGCTATATATTTGTCAACGTCAGCTGCACCCCACTGCTCGAATGAAGCCTTGATTGCATCCTCGTAGAGTGTCTTTGGTGTGGCGCTGATCCAGCCGAGTTCGGCAGCCTCTGCCTGTGCGAAGAGCACAACGGCAGCGTTGATGAGCACCTGAGGAATAGTCATTGACTCATAAAGCTTCTTGTCGAATGAGCAGCAACCCTTTGATGCGTTTGACACGTCGTCATTGGTCCTAAGTCCGTGCGGCACACCCTTGTAAGAGTTGAAGTCATTTTCGGGAAGGAGCTCACCTGCTTCATCGGTAACAGGGGCTTTGTATCCCTGTACGTCGCAGTATTCGAACAACCTCTTGTCCTGATATGCCTTGAGGGTATCCACAATCTGTGAGTTGGGAACCATACTGGTCTGTGAAGGAGAACCTACAAGGTAAATCTGAGAGTACATTGTGTTCGGGGTGAGGTTGTCGAAAGTGTATTGGAAGTTTTCGGCGTTCTTTACGATACCACCATCGCTGTATGCCTTTGCGAACTCTTCCTTGCCTTTGGCAGGGTCGATGTCAGAGAGGCGGATGGCCATAAGCATACGGATAGATGCGTTCAACTTCTTCCAATTCTTCATATTGCCATTGTAGAACAAGTCATTGGAGTTGAGGCTTCCGTCAGCGGGAATTGTGGTGTATGCTTCGTTGAGCTGCTTGAAAAGACCGTAGTAAACGTCCTTTACGCTGTCGTACTTAGGTTTCCAATTATCGTCGCTTGAACCTTTGAGGGCCTCTGAATAGACGATGGGGCCGAGGATGTCTGTCATCTTGAGGTAGAAGAATGCCTGGAGTGTAGATGCGGCGCCAATCTGTGATTTAACGTCACCAAATGAAGTCACGTTTGTTCCGGGATTCTCCGCAGATGCCATATCAATCACATACTGAAGGTTCTTGATGGCATAGAGATAGTAAGAAGAAGTGCTGTACTGGGCAGTGGTTCCGAGAGGACCATACTGGTTGTTGATGGATTCTGCACCATAACCATTCCAGTAAACTGTCCATGGGTCGTAACCATCGCTGTTCTGTACAAAATAGCGGGTATATCTTGCTGCATAAGTGAAAAGATAGTCTGTCTTTGCTGCACTTACGCTGTTGGGGTCCACATTGATGTTGCCGAAGTCTGTGCAAGCGCAGAATGTGGCTGCAAACAATACTGAAAGTAAAATATTTCTAAGTTTCATAGCTAAAACCTCCATAATTAGAATGAAATGTTGATTGTAGCACCGAATGAGCGAGTTGAGATAGCCTGACCACCTTCAAGATAGCCGTAAGAGGCACCACCTATTTCGGAAGGATCGACGTTAGGACATTTTGAGTAGATCAACCAAGGGTTGGTAGCGACAAGTGAGAGGCCGAAGTTTGAAATACCGATGGCTTTGAACCATTTTGTAGGGAACTGGTATCCGAGCGATACTTCACGGAGCTTCACGTAAGTGCGGTCGAACATCCAAGCGTCGTTGTTGTAGTAAGCCTGGTAGTGATAGTAGTTGTAAGCAGACATATATCCGCTGATAGGATTGCCTTCTTCATCAACACCTTCTGCATAAACACCACCACCATCAACAATAGCTTCGCGGACATTCTTGCCACGATTGTTGACAGTTGCTGTTGAAGCGAGTGTACCTGAACCGGTTCCCCACATATTTGTCCAAGAGAAGAACTTACCGCCAACCATATAGTCGAGTGAAGCGGCGAGTGAGAATCTGTAAAGACGGAGATTCAAGCTGAAACCACCGGTGAGGTCGGGCTGTACGTTTCCGACATTTTTTTCTGAATAATCGAATACAGGACGAATCTCACCCCAAGAAGCTGAAGTCGATTTCTTATAGATAGGCTTGCCAGTCTTCTCGTCAACTGCCCAGCGTGCTCCTGAATAGAGGACACCGATAGGCTGTCCCTCAATTGCGCGCAGACCGAATTGGTAGTAGAACTTATTCCAAGAGATTGTGTACTCTTTCTGGTCGTCGGTAAGCTTGACGAGAGTGTTCACGTTCTTTGCAAGGTTGAAGTTGATATCGAGTTGAACGTTCTTGTTCTTTACAGGTGAACCGCCGATGAGGAATTCTACGCCTTTATTTGTGACAAGACCTGCATTCAGAGTTCTGTATGAATATCCTGACTGAGGAAGAACGTTTGCACTGATAATCTGGTTCTTGGTATTCTTCAAATAGAAGTTGAGGTCTCCATACAATCTGTTCTTGAACAGTTTGAACTCGGTACCAACCTCAAATGAAGTTGAGATACTCGGTTTGATGTTCTGGTTCTTCTGAGTGGTTGGCTCGTACATTGTGTTGAGACTGCCGTTCTTTGTGCCGATTGTATAAGTGTTGTAAATTTTGTATGCACCGAGGGTTGAACCAACCTGTGCGATGGATCCGCGGAGTTTCCAGAAATCGAGCCACTTGGCGTTGATGAACTTGCTCAACATAAGTGAGAGGCTGCCGCCGCCGTAAAGATAGCTGTTGTTGCCGTTTGCAAGGCGTGAGTCGATATCGTTACGGAGAGAGAGGTCGAGGAAGATAGTGTCGTCGAAACCTAAAGTTGCAGTTCCGAAGAAGCTGCGGGTCTTGTAGTGAGACTCTTCGTTGCTTGTAGAGTAAGTTCCGAGAGATCCTGCAAGGTTGAAGTACTCGGGATAGTTGAGACCCTGATTTGTGGTGCTGTAAAGGTACTGTGAGTCGTATCCTCTGAACTCTGCGAAGAGGTCTGCCTCCAAAGTGAGTCTGTTGTCAACATAACTGCCTGCGTATGAAGCGTAGAACTGGTTTGTGATATCCATAATCTGCTGTTGGCTCTGGCTGTAAGAAGAGAGAGTGGCGGTCAGATATTCGCAGTTGTACTTGTTTATGCTGTTGATGTTTCTTGCGTAACCGTTGAGTCTGTAACCCACCTTGATGTTGTACGGAAGATTGAAATGAACGTCACCGCCATACACGTGGTAGTGGTTGTATGAATAAGCATTGAGCTGATCCATGGTTGCGTAAGGGTTGTCGTGGAACATTGCGCTGAAGTCATCGATGTCTGTGATGTTCCAAGTCCTATAAGTACCATCCGGACGAACATAGTCCTTGTAGTCTGCGATGTTTACGTTGGTGTGGCCCCACTGAGTGAAGTCGCAGATAACGTTACCAACTGCAGAGTAACCTTCGCGGGCTGCATTGTGGTTTTTGCGGTAAGTGTATTTATAGTTCAAACTTAATGAGATCCACTTCTTCGGAGTGAACTGTGTGCTGATGCTCAAGAAGCGGCGGGCTGCATCTGAGTTCAACATCACACCATTCATGGCTGTGTTTGTGAACGATACGCGGGTGCTGTAGTCTTGCCCTGACTTTGAGAACGCAATGTTTGTGGTGTGGTTCCAACCAACCTGGGTGAGGTCTCTCATATCAAGTTGAGATACCCAGGGATCAAGCTGGTGATATTTTGAAGAGGTTGGATCCCAATAGAGGGCGCTGGCAACCTTCACGTTCGGATCGTAACGGGGACCCCAGTTCTCGTCTGAATAGTAGTCCATGTAATATCCGCCGTCCACTTCCATTTCACCTATTGTGCCGAAGAGGAATTCTGCACTTGTGTAGTCATATTTGCCTGCACCATATTTACTTCCGTAAGTGTCTGTGTAAGCTCCCATTGAACCGCCACCATAGAGATTGTTGAACTGAACCTGTTTGCGGAATACGTTTGCAGTGGTGGTGTGGCTGAATTCGACGCGACCGCGACCGCTGCTGTCGCCTTTGCGGGTAGTCACGATAACGGCACCGTTACCTCCGCGGCTGCCATAAAGAGCTGTTGCCGAGGGGCCTTTGAGGACGTTGATGCTCTCGATGTCGTCCATGTTGATTGCATCTGCAGAGGTGATTGCACCATCCACAACGTAAAGAGGCTGAGAACCTTTTGCATCACTGTAAGATGTTGTACCACGGAGAATGATGGAACCTGAATCGAAAGTTGCACCTGATTTTCCCCAGAACATTGCACCGGCAACTTTACCTGCGAGAGAGTTGCTGATATCACCGATACGTGAGATAGTAAGATCTTCGCCGCCAATCTTCTGGGCAGAATAACCAATGGCTTTCTGCTTACGGGTAAGACCTTGTGCTGTTACGACTACGTCGTCGAGTGCCTCAGCAGACATCTCGAGGACAACATTGATGATTGCCTTGCCGGCAACGGCTACTTCAAGGTCTGAATAGCCGAGGCAAGAGAATAAAAGGGTGCCTTTTGACGGAACAGAGATTGAGAAGTTACCGTCAGTATCGGTAACTGTTCCGTTTTTTGTGTTTCCCTTCTCGAAAACTGCAGCCGAGATGACAGGATCGCCATTGGCGTCGGTAACCGTACCGGATACCTTCACGTTCTGGGCATAAGCTGCCGTCAGGCTGAGCATCATTACTGCTGCCAAAAGGAAAATGCTTTTGAACAGTCTGTTTGTAAATCTGCGCATAGTTTTTAGGTAGTTTTTTGGTTAAATTAAAATATTTAGGAATTTGTTTTGTATTACAAATCTATATTTTATATATTAGGAATCCGCAAGAGATAACGTAATGAATTGTTATGCTATAGCGTTTATATGTTATAATTTTTAAGTTCTTTAGTTTTTTCTTTTAAAAAATCTTACTTTAGTAGTAAAGTTGGAACGTGCAAAATTATAAAAACTAATTAATTACGCAAATTTTTAGGTGTAATTTCAAATTATTACAACATTGTATAAAAAATTAGAAAACGGTATTGAACAGGTCCACAACCTCGTTTTTCTTTTTATTAACCACCTTTGCATATACTTGTGTAACCATAATGTTTGAGTGTCCAAGAAGTTTTGATGTTGTGTATATGTCGGCCCCAAGAGTCAGTGATATTGTGGCGAATGTATGTCTTGCTACGTGAAACGACACTTTTTTTGTGATTCCTGCTGAGTCGGCCCAGTTGCGTATAACATAATTGGCTGTCTGGCAAGTAGGTAGTGTCTTAAAAACAAAATCTTCGCCATTTGATACAGACATTTTCTTGGGCATAAATCTTCGACACGGCTCATTCAGAGGTAGATACAGAGGTTCTTTGTTCTTTTTCATCACTATGTTTGCATAAACACGGCCATTGTTCTCTTCGATGTCTTTCCATCGTATTTGCGATATGTCACTCCATCGCAATCCACAAAAACACGAAAATAAGAATGCTTGCTTGACATCTTCCCGCTTTGCAGAGGTGTTTATAAGTTTTTGTACTTCTTCTATTGATAGGAAATGGCGTCTGCTCTCTACCCTATGTGGTTTCTCACTTCTTTCAATGTCTTGCAATGGATTCTTTTCCAGTAGTTTAGCTCGCACTGCGGCGTTAATGATAGAGGAAAATATTTCATAATATCGATATATAGAACTTGCTGATAAATCCCGTTTCCCTCCATATCTGGATTCAATAGGTTGGCTTATAAAATCTATAAATCCTTTACAGTATTCCTTATCTACACTCTTCAGCAGTATTGAATCTCCATATTTTTCGAGAATCTTCATAATTGATATATATCCCATTATGGTTCCACGGGAGTAGGCCGCTTTCTTCTTGTCAATATAGTGTATGAGCCATTCCCTCAATGTCATTTGTTGTGACGTTCTGTTTTTTCTGACATCTTGGCATCTGTTTATTTCAACTATCCACTTCCCGTCCGTTGACTCCTTTAGTTCGAGGTGGATATCATTAAATGGTTGTTTTTTAATGGTTTTCATAATGTTTTAAATAAATGGTTAAACACTTAGATTCCCCTAATATCAGTTTAAATCAAAACCTACATTTTGTAATACAAAACGAAAACTTGCAGAAAAAAATTATTTTAATAATTTTGCAAATTCATGCCCAAAGCGTGTTTGGAATAAAAAAATATTTACCTAATATTTTAATCAAAAAAAAACAGTCAGATGAAAAAACTCGGATTATTAATTGCAACACTTTTGCTGGCGTTCAGTGCGGCTTATGCGCAGAACGTCCAAGTGAAAGGTGTAGTCGCTGATGCTATCAGCGGCGAAGCTGTTTCATTTGCATCTGTTGTAGTAAAGGGTACTTTAATCGGTACCAGCACAGATGATAATGGACAATTCTCTCTCTCTGTTCCTAAGGGATCCACTTTGGTGGTAAGCTTTGTAGGATATGAGACCAAAGAAATCGCCCTTGGCAATGCTGTCGTTCTCGACATCAAACTCAACCCTTCTGCCGAAGGTTTGGACGATGTATTGGTGGTGGCTTATTCAACAACCACAAAGGCATCTTTTACCGGTTCTGCAAAATCGATGAAGAGCGATGATATGTCATCTCAGAAGACATCTCTCGTTAAATCATTTGAAGGTAAGGTGGCCGGTGTCCGCGTAGGTTCAGCAACCGGTGACCCTGGTGCAGACCAGAGAATCCAGATTCGCGGTATCGGATCTATCAGTGGTTCAACACAGCCTCTCTACGTTATCGATGGTGTTCCTATCGTGAATGATGATATGACTTCAGGCCTTAAGTCTCAGTCTATCCTTTCAACTTTGAACCCGGATGATATCGACAATATGACAATCTTGAAAGATGCTGCCGCCGCTTCCCTTTATGGTAGCCGTGCCGCAAATGGTGTCATCATCATCACTACCAAACAGGGTAAGGCAGGAAAGACCAAAATTACTTATGATGGTGAATTTGGTTTCTCCAACATAGCAGTTCCTTCTGCTGTCAAGACTATGACAGCGGAGCAACTCAAACAGTACTGGACTGATGGCCTTCAAGGATATTTCGAGTATTATGGTGGCTATTCTCCGTCAGAGGCTGCAGATGCGGCTGCCGCTGAAATACGCGACGGCTGGTTCTGGAACTTTGACAATCCTGCAAACACCGATTGGAGTAAAGAGGTTTATGGAACAGGTTTCAACACAAACCATCAGGTTGGTATCAGCGGTGGTACCGAAAAAACAAAGTTCTATACAAGCTTCGGTTACAATAAGGTAAATGGTACAGTACGCGGCAGTGATTTCCAGCGTTATAGCGGACGTGTCAATTTGGACCACAATGTCACCGATTGGCTCAAGATTGGAGTAAAACAGATGATATCGTACTCATCTACAAGTGGTTATCGTGATCAGAGTGACCAATCTCAGGGCTTTGGAACAACAACACCTCTGTCTGTCCTCTTCTCATCAGACCCTACCGCAGCTGTCCGTCTCCAGGATGGTACCTGGAATCCTAATACAGCATTTGGCAAGGTGGCAAACCCTCACATAATGCAGGCAAAAGACCTCAATGAGTATGCAGAGTTTGACAAGAGCAACACTGTACGCAGTATGTCAAATTTTGATGCAGTTCTCACCCTCCCTGTTGGCTTCACTGCCCGCACAGTGTTTGGATATGACTACGTAAGCAACCGCGAGCAAGAATTCTGGGCTCCCGAGTCTGTAAATGGACAGTCTCTCGGCGGTCTTGGTGCAAGGTATTTCAATACAAACTCTACCCTTACATCTTCAACTACATTGAACTGGGCAGGCGAATTCAGCGGCCATTCAATCAATGCTCTTGCCGGTTATGAGGTGGAAAATAGAAATCTTGAATATGCAGGTCTTTCTGCAAATGGTTATGGAACTTGGAAACTTCCTGAACTTTCCAATGGTCAGCCAAGATCTGCAAGTAGCTCTGTCTATAGCGCAGCTTTGATGTCTATCATCGCAAATGCGAACTATAACTACGACAACAGATACTATTTCTCAGCAAGTTTCCGTCGCGATGGTTCTTCAAGGCTTGCAGCAGAAAACCGTTGGTCAAACTTCTGGTCTGTATCAGGTGCATGGCGCATCAGTGGAGAAGAATTCCTCAAAGGTGTGGAGCTTTTCCATGATTTGAAACTCCGTGTATCTTATGGTACAAATGGTAACCTTCCTGCAGGATACTATCCTTATAAAGGTCTCTATTCTACATCATCAGGCTACGGCACAAACCCTGCATACGTATGGAGCCAGCTTGAAAACAAGACCTTGGGCTGGGAGAAATCAGGAAGCCTCAACGTGGGTATCGATTGGAACCTCTACGGCCGCGTAAGCATCACAGCTGAGTATTACAACAAGCTCACGACTGATCTTCTTTTCGCAATGCCAACATCAATCGTTACCGGTTTTAGCACAAAGCAGTCTAATATCGGCAAACTCAGCAACACAGGTTTCGAGATTTCAATCAGTTCCATCAACATCCGCACAAAGGATTTCAGCTGGGAAACTGATTTCAACATCACTTTCCAGAAGAACAAGGTAGTATCTCTTCCTAATGGTGAAGATGTACAATATGGTGATGGTTCAATGTATCTCCTTCGTGAAGGCGAATCAATGCATACTTTCAATCTCCCTAAGGCAGTTGGAGTTAATCCCGAGACAGGTCTTATGGAATTCTGGATTGATCCTCTGGACGAAAGCAAGGGCAAGACTCCTTACTACACAAAAGCCGGTTGGACAATCGTAGGCAAAGCCGTTCCTGATATCATCGGTGGTATGACTAACACCCTCAGATGGAAAGGATTAGACCTTTCGTTCATGATTTCATTCCAGCAGGGTGCAAGTCTGTTTGACTATCCAGGTTACTTCCTCCAGTATTCAGACGGTGTCAGAATCGGTTCTTTCAATATGATGGCAGAAGTTGCTGACAACTATTGGAGAAAGCCCGGTGATAATGCCAAGTATCCGCGTCCTATCTATTCAAACCCTTATCGTGGAGACAAATTCTCAAGCCGTGAAATCATCAGTACTGACAACATCCGTATGAGAGACATCACTTTGGGTTATACATTCAATACAAGGAACACAAAGGTTATTCAGAAATGCAGGATTTATGCCCGTGCGTCCAATCCGTTCCTTTTCTACAATGCAGCCGGAACAATTGACCCTGACGTTGACATCAACGGATATCGTCAGACCGACACTCCTCCGGTTCGTTCATTCGTATTTGGAATCAACTTTGAACTGTAATATATAGGAGAACATAAATATGAAAAAAATACTTTTTACAATAGCATTGGTAGCTGGTATTGCCTTGACTTCTTGCCAAGGATTTTTGGATAGAGATCCGTCAACATCACTATCGTCGGAAGGGTCAATCACTTCAGCGGCTGATGTTGAGAAAGCCATCAATGGTCTGTCATATCGTTTCACTACTTCGCGGTTCTCATATCCGTCTGAGTTTGGAATCTATGCAGATCTTCTCACAGACAATTTTAAAGTCATAAAGAGCAACGGTCAGACTACAAGTATTTCGAGTTATACAATCACCAGCACGGACTATCCTTCAGAAAATGGTTTCTCTATTTGGTACAGGGCTGCAGCTGCTGCAAACAAAGCTCTTTTGGAGAGCAAGGATATTAAAGACGAAGGTATAGACAACCTCCAAGGACAGTTGTATGCATGGAGAGCTCTTTGCCACTTCGACCTTGCAAGAATGTATTGCCGCATTCCTTCTACAGTTTCAAATACATCAGAAGCTAACTCTGGTATCATCATTTCAGATAAAGTGTTTGAACCTGACTACAAAGGCACACGCGCTACCCTCGCGGATACATACAAGCAGGTAATCGATGACTTTACAACTGCAATCGGTCTTCTGGATGCTAAAAACGATCTCGGATATATGAATAAATATGCAGCAATTGCACTTCGTGCACGCGCATATCTCTATATGGGTGAATATCAGAAGGCATTGGACGATGCGATTGATGTTATTGAACACAGCGGTAAGTCTCTCTATGAGATTTCAGAATATGCGTCAGCTTGGTCTCAGCAGGGAACAAAAGAATCACTTCTTGAACTCCTTATCACCGATACTTACAACCCTCAGCGTTATGCTCTCGGTTACTATATGGATCAGTCGGGCTATGCAGAGTGTGGTTTCAATGTAGATGGTGAACTCTTCCAATACCTCTCAACTCACCCCGAGGACGTAAGATCAAAATTGATTAAAGACCAGACTACCGCATCAGGTGGAACTGCCGGTTATTATCCTGCAAAATATCCCGGACAAAGCGGTTCATCAACTCCTCTTTATACAAACAATCCTAAGATTATTCGTCTTTCAGAGGTTTACCTTATTGCAGCAGAAGCAGCTTTCTATTGCAAGAACGATGGTGGTGCCACATCGGCCAAATATATCAACGATTTGAACGCAAAGCGTATCACAGGATACAAGTCTGTTTCAAAGGTTTCTATCGATGATATTATTTTTGCATACACCGTTGAAATGTTCTGCGAAAATCAGATTGCTTTTGCTCACTGGCGTAATAAGAAGACTATTACCAATCAGGTTGGACAAACAGTTGGAGCAGACCACCAGCGTGCTATCCTTCCTATCCCTCAGAGCGAACTGGATCTCAATAAGAACCTTGTTCAGAATCCGGGATATTAATAGTGTCTTATAGGTGGTGGGCTCTTGCTTAGTGCCCATACACGAATATTTGTTAGCGAGATAAATTTGCCGAAATATGGTGGATTTATCTCGCTATCTTTATAAGATTTCACAACAAGCTTACATTTTTTAGTTATATAAAAGCGTTTTTTATTACCTTTGTTTCCCAATAAGCTAATATTAACCTAAAAATTCTATCTATGAAAAAAATCAGAACAGTTCTTGTTTTTGTTCTGACTCTGGCTTGCACCGGGCTGTTTGCCCAGAATGTCCAGATTTCAGGACTTGTGACTGATGTCAATGGTGAGGGAATTCCATTTGCCTCCATTCAGGTAAAGGGAACCAGCACAGGCGTTTCAACAGATGCTGACGGAGCTTATAAAATTTCTGCTCCATCGAAAGCAACTCTTATTTTCAGCTCAATCGGATACAAATCCGAAGAAGTTGCAGTCAACGGACGTGCAAAAATCGACGTTACGTTATCTCCTGACAAGGAGATGATTGAAGAGACCGTGGTAGTCGCTTACGGCACTGCAAAAAAGGAATCTCTTACAGGTGCCGTGGCAAGCATCAGCTCAAAGGATCTTGAAAAACGTCCCGTGACAAGTGCTATCAGCGCCCTGGAGGGAAGCACCCCCGGCGTGCAGATCAACAACACCAACGGTGAGCCGGGCTCAACCCCCAATATCCGTATCCGCGGATACTCTACAATCAACGGTGACAACTCTCCTCTCTATGTTGTGGATGGTATCCCTATGACAGGATCCTCAGTAGATATCAATGCAAATGATATCGAGAGCATCTCAATCTTGAAGGATGCCGCATCAAGCGCACTTTATGGAAACCGCGCATCGAACGGTGTTATCCTTATCACCACCAAAAAAGGAACAAGCGAAAAGATTCGTATCCGCGCAACAATCAACCAAGGTATCTACACAAGAGGTTTGAATGAATACGAAAAGGTTGATGCAGACCAGTTTATGGAGCTTTATTGGACAGGTCTCCGTAACAGCTATCTGTCAAATCCCAATCTGAAAGAGAAATACACGCCCGAACAGGCTGCCGCAGAGGCTTCAAAAGACATTTGGGACAAAATCGGATACAACGTCTATGACCAGCCGAAAGACAAGCTGTTTGATGCAAACGGAAAACTCACCGGCAAGATGAAATCGCAGATAGTTGATGACCGCAATTGGTTCGCACCACTCGAGCGTACGGGATACCGTCGCGAGTACAATGTGAGCGCAGACGGAGCCAATTCAAAGGCAAACTACTTTATTTCAGCCAATTACCTTGGTGAGGATGGTTATATCATCAGCTCCGGCATCCAGAGGTTTACAGCTCGCGCAAACGGAAGCATCCAGCCCGTGAAATGGCTTAGGGTTGGTCTCAGCCTTTCAGGCTCGCATCGTGAAGGCGACTACACAAGCACCGGAAGCAACACCGGCTACATCAATCCTTTCTATTTTGCCCGTAACATTGCCCCCATCTATCCTGTATATGCCCACGACCTTGAATCGGCTGACGGTGCGTTTCTCCTCGATGAAAGCGGCAACAAGATTTATGACTGGGGACAATTCGATACTCGCGGACAATACAGCAACAGGCACATCGTTCTCGAAACTATGCTCAACAAAGACAAGTATCTGAAGAATCAGATTAATACACGTGCCAATGTTGACGTTATGTTCCTTAAGGATTTCAAATTTTCAGTAGTTGCCGGAGTGGATCACAGCAATTCACAGGAGAGAACCTATACAAACTCCACTCTTGGAGACGGTTACGGCGATCACGGAAAGGCATCCGTTACTGAATACAGATACCAGAACATCACTCTCACTGAGATGCTCTCATGGAATAGGGCTTTCGACAAGCACAACGTGGACGCAATGGTATCTCACGAAAGTTACTCAAGCAAGTATACCTATCTCAAGATCGCCAAGACTGACGAAGTTTTCCCTGAGAAATATGATTTAGTGAACTTCAACACAGTAACTTCAGCAACAGATTACGAAAACAACTATCGTTTGGAAGGGTGGCTTGCCCGCGCAAAATACAACTACGACAACAAATATTTCTTTGAAGGATCATTCCGTCGTGATGGTTCATCCCGTTTCCACAAAGACCACCGTTGGGGTAACTTCTGGTCTGTGGGGGGTAGCTGGATTATTAGCCGTGAACCTTGGATGAGGAACGTCTCACACATTTTCGACAACCTTAAACTCCGCGCTTCTTATGGTCAAGTTGGTAATGACCAGTCTGTTGGTCTCTACGCATATATGTCACTTTACAGCTTGACGGCAAAGAACGCTGAAACTACAGCTGCCATCAAGAGCCAGCTCGATGCCACCGATATCCAATGGGAGTCTTGTAACTCGTTCGGTGTCGCACTCGAAGGTCGCTTGTTCAATAGAGTTAATTTCTCATTCGAATATTTTGACAAGATATCGAAAGACCTCCTCTTTGACGTTAAACTTCCGGTTTCTGCCGGTATCACCGACACCGGAGATGCAAACCCCACCCAGACCGTCAACCTCGGAAACATCTCCAACAGAGGATTTGAGTTCAACATTGATGTTGATATTATAAAGAATCGTGATTTCCAATGGAACTTTGGTGTAAACGGCACAGTGCTCAGAAACAAGATTCTCCGTCTCCCCGAGCAGAACCGCGAGAACGGTATCATCAACGGCACCAAGAAATATGTGGAAGGAGGAAGTATCTATGACTATTGGCTTTACAAATGGCATGGTGTCGATATGCACACCGGTTACTCTGTCTATGAGATTGACTGGAACAACTATTACGCAACAGA
>JABUTQ010000378.1 GCA_021443605.1 Bacteroidales bacterium
TCATCGCCTACTACGACGATTGCTGCAAAACTGAAGTGACGGCCACCTTTGGTAACCTTGGTCACTCTCTGAACAGCCACCAACCTATCCTTGAGCTCAAGGTCGGTTGTCTTTACTTTTTTAACATTAAGATCTGCCATATTACATCTTAGAATTTAAGACCGCCTTCACGGGCGCCGTCTGCCAAACTTTTAACTCTTCCGTGATAAAGGTAACCTCCACGGTCAAAAGAGATTGTGGTGATACCTTTCTCGATAGCACGTTTTGCTATTTCAAGACCTACGAGCTTTGCAGCCTCGATACCGGGCTTTCCTTTGCATGCTTCAACCAATGCCTTGTCGGCTGATGAAGCGGATGCAAGTGTGATACCCTTTGTATCATCTACAACCTGAACATAGATCTGCTTATTGCTTCTGAACACTACCATTCTCGGTCTCTCTGGAGTACCGTTAACGACTTTGCGGATGCGGTAGTGAATTCTTTGTCTTCTTTCTTGTTTAGTCAATGCCATAACTCTAATCTCCTAATTATTTAGCAGAAGCCGACTTACCAGCCTTACGACGAAGCTGTTCACCGACAAACTTGATACCCTTGCCCTTATACGGCTCAGGTTTACGGAATGAGCGGACCTTGGCTGCAACCTGACCGAGCAATTGCTTATCGCAGCTGGTCATAACCAATACGGGATTCTGTCCTTTCTTGACAGCGGCAGCTTCCGCCTTTACTTCCTTCGGAAGCTGGAAATGAATTTCGTGAGAATAACCGAGGTTGAATATCACGATCTGGCCTTGAACCTCAACGCGATAACCAACACCGACCAACTCCTGCTGAACGGTAAAGCCCTCTGAAACGCCAACTACCATATTGTGGATAAGGGCGCGATAGAGACCGTGCATCGAACGATGGCGAGGCTGGTCTGTGGGGCGTGTTACCTTTACTTCTTTACCCTCAACAGAGACTGTGATGTCCGGATCCACTTTCTGAGACATCTCTCCTTTGGGGCCTTTCACCTTTACAACGTTGTCGGAAGAGACCTCTACGGTAACTCCGGCAGGAAGGTTTACAGGTAATTTTCCAATTCTTGACATTATTATACGATTTTAAAATTTCTTATTAGTAAACATAACACAATACCTCGCCGCCTACATTGAGGTCTTTTGCCTCTTTGTCGGTGATGATACCCTTTGAAGTTGACAGGATGGCGATTCCGAGGCCGTTGAGAACTCTTGGCATCTCAGAAACTCCTGTGTACTTTCTCAAACCAGGAGAGCTGACACGGATAATCTTCTTGATGGCAGCCTTCTTGGTCTCAGGATGATACTTGAGAGCGATTTTGATAGTGTTGCAAGGGCTTTCTTCTACAACCTTCCAGGCGAGAACATAACCTTTTTCGTGAAGTACGCGGACAATCTCGCATTTCATCTTTGAAGCAGGAACCTCAACGGTCTTGTGACCTGCAAGATAAGCATTGCGAACTCTTGTCAGCAAATCTGCAATTGGATCAGTCATTGTTTAATTGTTTTTTTAATAGATTCGACTTTGTTAAAAGCCCGATATCCAAATGTTTATAAATAAAGTTTAATTGTTTACCAACTTGCTTTCTTCACTCCCGGGATGAGGCCTGCAGAGGCCATCTCGCGGAACTGAATACGGCTGATGCCGAACTCACGCATATATCCTTTAGGACGACCTGTGAGAGAGCAGCGGTTGTGCAATCTGCAGGGGCTTGAGTTCTTGGGGAGCTTGTCGAGAGCTGCCCAGTCGCCGGCTTCCTTAAGGGCTTTGCGCTTTTCAGCATATTTAGCTATCATCTTTGCACGCTTTACTTCGCGAGCTTTCATTGATTCTTTTGCCATACCCGTTATTTCTTAATGTTCTTGAAAGGTAATCCAAATTCGCGAAGGAGAGCGTATGCCTCTTCGTCTTTTTCTGCAGTGGTAACGAAAGTGATTTCCATACCCATAGTCTTGGTAATCTTGTCGATATCAATTTCAGGGAAGATAATCTGCTCTTTTACACCGAGAGTGTAGTTACCTCTTCCGTCAAAGTTTTCAGAGATACCTTTGAAGTCACGGATACGAGGAAGTGAGATAGCGATAAGTCTTTCAAGGAACTCATACATCTTGGTAGAGCGGAGAGTAACCTTGGCGCCGATAGGCATACCGCGACGGAGCTTGAAGTTAGAGACGTCTTTCTTTGAAACTGTCTGAACGGCCTTCTGTCCGGTGATGGCAGTAAGTTCTGCACAAGCCACGTCAACGAGCTTCTTGTCTTGAGTTGCGCTTCCAACACCTTCGTTGATGGTGATTTTCACCAACTTGGGAACCTGCATACTTGATTTGTATGCAAACTCTTTCATAAGCTTGGGAGCAATTTCTTCTTTATATTTCTTCTGCAGTGTGGGAACGTATCCTGCAGGAAGCTTCTGAGCTACAGGAGCTGCTTCTTTCTTTTCCTTTGCCATTATTTAACCTCCTCACCTGATTTTTTTGCGAAGCGTACGAGTTTGCCCTTGTCATTGAGACGGCGACCAATCCTTGTGGGACCACCCTTCTGGGGATCTACAAGCTGAAGATTGGAAATATGAATCCCGGCTTCCTGTTTGATAATACCACCTTGCGGATGCTTTGCATTCGGCTTGGTGCTTTTGCTTACCATGTTGACACCTTCAACAATGGCACGGTCTTTCTTTGTAATCACTTCGAGAACCTTTCCGGTCTTGCCCTTGTCATTCCCGGCGTTTACATATACCGTATCACCTTTTTTGATATGCAATTTTGCCATAATCTTACTAAAATTAAATTACCTCGGGGGCAAGTGAAACAATTTTCATATAGTTTTCACGAAGCTCTCTGGCAACGGGGCCAAAGATACGTGTGCCGACAACCTCATCCTGCTTGTTGAGCAGAACGCAAGCATTGTCATCAAAACGGATATAAGAACCGTCTGCACGGCGGATTTCCTTCTTTGTGCGGACAACAACCGCATTGGAAACCGAACCTTTCTTGGCGTTGCCGCCAGGAATTGCACTTTTAACGGCAACAACAATCTTGTCACCTACACTGGCATAACGACGACGGGTACCGCCCAGTACACGAATACAGAGCACTTCTTTTGCACCACTATTGTCGGCCACCATCAAGCGTGTTTCTTGCTGTATCATATTATTTAACTTTTTCTACGATTTCTACTAATCTCCAACGTTTTGTCTTGCTGAGAGGACGAGTCTCCATAATGCGTACAGTATCACCTTCGCTGCACTCGTTCTTATCGTCCTGGGCAACAAATTTTGTGGTTTTATTCACGAACTTGCCGTAAACAGGGTGTTTCTCTTTAGTCTTTACAGCAACTACAATAGACTTCTCCATCTTGTTGCTTACCACAATCCCGATTCTTTCTTTACGAAGATTTCTTTCCATAGGGCATCTATTTTAGTTCTGTTTCTCTTTTTCAGCCAGGATTGTCATCATACGAGCGATGTCTGTCTTGGTCTTCTTAATCTTAGAGGTATCCTCCAGCGGAGAGATAACGTGATTCATTCTCATAGAATTGAGATTTTGTCTCTCGGCCTCAATACGCTCGCGCAGGTCTTTAACTGCCATTTCACGGATTTCTTGTGCTTTCATATTCTCTCTCCCATTAAGCATTTGGTTCAACATAATCTCTTCTTACAACGAACTTGGTTGTAATAGGAAGCTTCTGAGCGCCAAGACGGAGCGCCTCTTTTGCAACCTCCATAGGAACGCCTTCGGCCTCAATGAGGATACGACCGGGAGTGATAGGAGCAACGAATCCCTCGGGATTACCTTTACCTTTACCCATACGCACTTCGGCAGGTTTCTTGGTGTAAGGCTTATCCGGGAATACACGGATCCAAATTTTTCCCTCACGTTTCATGTAACGTACTACAGCTTGACGTGCAGCTTCAATCTGTTGGCCTGTAAGCCAGCAGCTCTCCATGGTCTTGATACCAAAAGAGCCGAAAGCAAGTTGATTGCCTCTCTGGGCCATGCCTTTCATGCGCCCCTTCTGCTGCCTTCTAAATTTGGTTTTTTTAGGTTGTAACATCTTTTCTATAGTTAAATATATTTCTAAACTCTTGATTCTCTGCGCATTACGCTATTCGGGCATAAAACACAGGGTTGCAAAGGTACACAAAATATTTAAATAGCAAAACTTTTTTTGCTATTTTTTACATTATTTGCGACCAATTTTTTTGATACTTAATTACTGAGAGTTCAAGCAGTTGCAGAGTTGGACCATTTAGCCGGATACAACATTTTCTGCAACAGACGCACTACTTTTTCCGTTTGTTCTTTTTGGAAGGATGTTCTTCGTCGAAAGCCTTGTAAAACGGCTCCCGGAATTTTTCCGGAATGAAGATTTCGGGAAGAGGTTTGGCGAATATCATAAAGTACAGGTCTTGAAACTCGCCGCGATTCCAATATCCGACAAGCTCTTCGAGATCCTTGTCTTCGCCATATCGGTCGTATCCGCGCTTGAGGTTTCCACCGAGCAGCTTTGCCACCCCCTGCCAGAATCCGGCATTTATTCCGCCCAGATACCTCTGTATAATATAGTATGGAGTCATACCCACCTCGCGGTCAATGAGACGAATCATCATAAGCCCTTGATTAAGTGTCAGTTTGCGGAATATCGGCTCAAAATTGTCGATAAGTTCCTCCTTCATGCTGTTGAGATACTTTTCCTTATCCCTTGAGTTGAACCCCCTTGCAGCAAACACGCTGTCGGTTTCTTTTATGACATCAGCCACCAGAATGGCATAAGGATACGCCTTTGCAAAATTGTGGACGCGCTTGTAGTAGAGCTTCCACTCCTTGGAGCTCATCGTCTGCTTGGGATGGATGCGTGCCGGCTTTATCTCGTCCATAAAGATGGTGTCGCCATCCTGCACGACATATCTCATCAGGCTTCTGTCGTTCTGCGCAAAAGCTCCCGCACCGCCAATCAACAAAGCGATTACCGCCATCAATATCGTTCTAACAATTTTCATTTCGGCGGCAAACATAGCGATTTCGCAAGAGGGGAGCAAATAAAAATAGGGAGCCATTTAAAAAACAGCTCCCGAATCAATTAACAATCACCTTGTTTTATTTTATTCGGCTGTGATTACATACTGGGCAAATCTGGTCATAGGGCGTTCCACTCCACAATCCTGTACTTCAAGTGTCACGACAAACAGATCTCCGGCTTTTGCATCTGCAGGAACAGTGAATGACGCAGAGAGATCCGATGAAGCATCAAGGGCAAGATTTTCGGCCTTTCCATCCATATAGGTGCAAGATTCATTCTGCACAAACCACTTGTAACTCAGTTTGTTACCATCAGGGTCCTTTGCGGTGGCCTTCATTGTTACGCTATTGCCGGCCTTGCAAGTCAAATCTGACTTCTCCGGAGTGACCACGGGGGCGTGGTTGCAATTTTCAGGGCCTGCGATTGCCCAGTCTGCACGGGCGGCAAGCTCTTCCCACATCACTATAGTATTGTGATTCCTACGATTCTTGACATCGGAACGGAGACCGATATTGATGAATGAGGCGCATCCAAACTGGCAGAATGCCCAATCATAGGGTTTATACTGTGCTCTTGGATAGCTGACAAGTGAAGCGGGGCCCCACCCCATTCGGGCAGACTCTCCCCAATCCATAAAGTCTATGAGACCATAATTGTAGATATATGGCTCTCCAAATACAGCACGACCTTCTGCCATAAGCCATATCTGCTCCATAAGCTTGCCGTGATTTACCTTGTAGGCATCCATTATCCATTCCTTATGAAGATATGGCTGGAGTTCATCGGCTGCACGCCTTGGGGAATCAGAAGCCGAGAAGAATGAGCCATAGTTGAAAAAGCCCATCACATATCCACCGCTCTGAAGGCCTGGGAACATCTCGTCTATCTTACTGTCAGCACGACAGTTGTCCTCTCCTGAACCACCGAGCCTTACCTTTGAAACCACCTTGGCCAGCACCTGCTCCCACTGCGGGGTGTTATGATATTTCTCATAGATTGAATAAAGAGCACGGACTGTCGTGTTTATACCGCCCCAATGCTGGATTACCAACGGTCTGGTATCATCATCCATAATAATTTGCTCGATAAACTTAGATCCCTCTGTTTCAAAGCGATAATCGCCTTCAAATTCGATATTTCCTATCTTGGTTATGCTCCTTATGTATTCGGGAGTAGGATAATCCGGACTGTTTTGGCTGAGGAATTTGTAGTCCTCTTCGTAGCAGTTCAAGATTCTGTCGAGCCAAGTTGGATCCACAGGGCGATACGACCTCAACTCTCCGGCATTCTTTACCGTGTGCTCGCAGTGCTGGGCATTACACCTGTAGTTTGGAGTAATCTCCCCAAGTGTATGAAGCCCTCCGTCTCCCTGGAAATGATACATACCGGCTGTCCACACGATACCAGCTATGTCATAGTGGTCGGCAAACATAAGGCTGAGGATAAGACCATTCATATCGTCAACCTCCAAGTCGGTGGTAATCAATACCCTCTGCTGCGCACTCTTGTCAACCGGCTGTCCAAGGTCGATAGCCTTGTTTGTGGAGCAATTGCATAGTGTAAAAAAGGATGCAATTGCTGCAATGATGAATATTGAAATTCTCTTCATTTCGTGTAAAAATTAAAATATAACCGGTCCGGAGAACCGAACCGGCTATATGTTTATCATCTCTTACCAACCCTTGTTTTGAGTCATATTCGGATTGGTTGCCATTTCACTTGCGGGGAAAGGAAGGAGTTCGTGTTTGTTGGTCTTGAATCCAACAGTACCCGGTTCGTTGTACTTAACATACTTTACCGTACCATCCGGCTGGAGCTCGGGGTGAGTCTCACCTCTTCCGGCAAGAGCAGCAGCTGCATCACCCCACCTTACGAGATTCTGGAAGCGAACACCTTCGAAGCAGAGTTCAACGTATGATTCGTCCTTAACTGTCTGCAAGTCAACGCTCGCTACCTCAGGAGCTTTCGCACGTCTGCGGAGAGTATTGATATATTCGACTGCCTTGTCGCCCTTGTTGGTCAACACTGCTGCCTCGGCTGCGAAACAGAGCACTTCGTCATAACGCATGATATGATCGGGAAGGGGATAACGGTATGCAGAACCATTGTCCTTAAGTGTTCTGTATTTCTGAGTGAAGAATCCTTCGTTGTCATAGATTGACATACCATCTTTTACAGATGTTCCAAATTCACTTATCATCCTGTCGTATGTGCATACGAAGTTCTTCAGACGGTATCCGTTTTCGCCTTCAATCTTAACGAAAGTGTCATACAGTTTCTTTGTAGGGCTGCTTTGGAATCCAAATGTGTAAGTACAGAAAGGAGCATTGCTTTCATAGTTGTATTTCTCTGCACGGAGACCGGTCCACATACCCACAGTGTGGCTGTTTGGAGCTGAATTGCTGGCATCGTCAATTCCGCGCATACAGAAGAGATCTTCGGGAGAGACGTCACCTTTGATGGTACCGAAATTGGTAAGGTCTGCCTGAAGTTCATACAATCCGGAAGAAATTATGGCATCAAACTGGGTGAAGGCCTCAGAATTCTTGCCTTGCCAGAGATAGACCTTTCCGAGAAGAGCCATTGCAAACTCTTTGGTCATCCTGTATGTGAGGTCGTTCTTATTTTTCTTCTGAGTGAGCTTGCCGGATTGAATCGCTTCCGTAAGGTCTTTCTCTGCAGCCGCATAAAGCTCTCCGGGCTGAGAGTTGCCCTTCAGATACTCATCAGGTTTAAGAATGTGGTCCACAACCGGAGCGGTTCCCCAGAGTGAAGCCAATTCAAAATCTGCCCAGGCACGCATCACCTTGGCTTCGGCAATTGCCCTCGACTTGATTTCAGATTCGGGCTTAACCCTTTCGATAATGAGGTTGCACCTATAAATAAGTGTATAAAGTCCTTGATACAGGTTCTTTACCGTACTATTGTCGGAACCAAAGGTATATTCGCAATATTGGTAGTAGATACCGTCAGTGCGGTTTCCGCCCCCTGTCCAAACATCGTCTCCGAGGAAGTTCATCAACCAAAGTGCGCTTGAAGTTCCGCCTGAATGGCTGGTCTTGAACTGGTAGTATGCTGCAACAATACCCTGCTCGGCCTCTTCGTCAGTCTGATAGAAAGAGTCGATTGGAGCAACACTATGCTGAGGAATATCCAAAAGCTTGTTGCAAGAGCTCATTGTAAGGATAACGCCTGCGGCAATTATTCCTGTAAAGATATATCTTAGTTTCATAATTCTATCAAAATTAGTTAATTAGAATGAAAGGTTAAGACCGAATACAGTCTTCTTGATTGAAGGATACTGGCCATAGTCGATACCAAGACCATTTGTTGCAACAGATACTTCGGGATCGTATCCGGGATACTTGGTGAAAGTGAACCAATCATCAAGTGACACATAGATTCTCAAACCGGTGATAGGAGTCTTGTCGAGGATTCTCTTAGGGAGAGAATATCCGAGCTGAATCTGCTTGATCTTGAAATAAGAACCATTGAATACGTATGCCGAAGACTCAAGGAACTTGGTGTAATCCCAGTTTGTGAGTTTTGCACTCGGGAAGAGAGAGTTGTCTCCCGCTTTCTGCCAACGGTTGTCGAAAATGTATTGAAGTGTGTTGGCCTGAGATCTGGTTGAGCGGGGGACTGCATAAGCGATTTCGTTTCCGGCTGCACCGCTTCCGAATGCAACGAGGTCGATGCCTTTCCATTTCAAGTTGATAGTAACACCGTATGTGAAATCGGGAATGCCGGAACCAATCATAGTCTTGTCGTTATCATTGATTACGCCGTTTTTGTCGAGGTCGGCAAATTTAGGAGTACCATCTTCGGGGTTGACGCCTTCATATTTGTAACCTCTCATATACCAAATCGGATAACCTTTTTCAAAGTAACAAGTTACCCCTGAGCCACCGCCTGAACCAGCAACGCGGGTGAGAGTTTCATATACATAGGTAACTTCGTTCTTGAGGGTGGCGATGTTGCCGCTGATACCGTATGAGAAATCACCGACGTTGTGTTTCCAACTGAGCTCGATTTCGTGTCCTGTGTTGAGCACGTTACCTGCATTGAGAGGTGAAAGTGTACCGCCGACAACGAGTGATGATGTCACACTTGGCATGATAAGGTCTTTAGTTGCCTTTCTGAACCAGTCGTAACCGATTGAGAGTCTGTCATTGAACATTCTCAAATCCAAACCTACGTCAAACTGCTCAGAAGTTTCCCACTTGAGGTTGAAGTTTCCAATGGCATTTGGCACTGAACCAACAGAATAACCTGTTCCCTTCTCCATACCGAGTTTGATGGTAGAAGCAATGGTGGCATCATACATATAGTTGCCCAATCCGGCGATGGAACCATTCTGTCCCCAAGAACCGCGAATCTTCAAGTTTGAGATGACTCCTACATTGAGATCCCTCCACCAACGCTCTTTCGATACATTCCAACCGAGTGATACTGAAGGGAAATAGCCCCAACGGGTATTGAGAGGAAGGACTGAAAGGTCGGCTGCATCGGCACGGAGTGAAGCCTGGATGAAATATCTTCCGTCGTACTCATAACCAACACGGCCGAAATATGAGAGCTCAGACTGATTGATTTTTTCTCCACCGCTGATAGTCTTCACGGCTGTTCCTGTCTGGTTTGCGAAATATGCGTAATTCGGATCGAGCTTGGTGATACCGATATTGTCTGCACCTGTACCTGCGAGGGTTGCATTTACAGAATAATTCGATCTCCAAGAGAAAGACATACCAATCATTGCAGATACCGAGTGCTTGTTGAAGGTCTGGCTATAGTTTGCAAAGTTTTCCCACTGGTAGTATGTATTTGTTCCGGACGAAGCATCGATTGTCACATAGTCTGTGGTTGTATCGGTATTTGCGACATAAGGCCAGGTAACACTCTTGCTGTTTGAACTCATAACGGAATAACCTATGCGAGAGGTGATAGTAAGGGGCTTCCAGGGAATCAAATCAAGGGCGGTCGTACCCCTGAGGTCAAATCTCTGATTTTCAGGGTCAATAGACTTAATCATAATGTACGGGTTGATGTTATTTGACTCCTGGAATGGCGACATTGAGTAATAATCGCCTTTATCATCCTTTATGAAGGTATGTTTCTGAGCGATGAGCGCTGCCATATGAGCAGGGACATTATCCTTTGAGTATGTAACCGGAGTAAGAGGATCCATCTGGATTACAGATGCCGGCAGAGAGTACATTCCGCCCGCACGGACAGATTTTGATTTTGAGTAAGTGAACCTATTGTTTGTAGAGATATTGAGCCAGGGTTTGAGTTTGTAGGCTGCATTCACCGTGGCTGTAAGTCTCTGCTGCATATCGTGGTCGAGGATGACAGGTCCGTTGTTGTGCAGATATGAAACGGAAGCGTAGAGAGAGCCCTTATCGTTAGCCCCCTGAACTGCAAGATTATGACGCTGTTGGAAGCCATTCTCGAAAGCGACTTCTGCCCAGTTGGTATCGGTCTTGCCGTCATAATATTTATTGATAATATCCTCAGACACAAGGTTTCCTTCCCTTACCCATGTGAGATAATCCTTTGCGTTGAGGGCCTTGGGGATGCGTGCCATATTCTGTATGGTCATCTGCATGTCATAAGATATCCTCACCATTCCGTTTGCAGCCTTTTTAGTGGTGATAAGAACGACACCATTACCTGCCTGGGCACCATAGATGGCTGCAGAAGCGGCGTCCTTTAGGATTTCCATTGATTCGATATCGTTGGGATCGATAGAAGAGATGCTCTTCGTACGAAGACCGTCAACTACATACAAAGGATCTGAAGAGCTGTTTGAGCTGTATCCTCTGATTCGGATTGTGGCCTCAGATCCAGGTGCACCGGATGTAGAAACGAGCTGGAGACCGGCTGTTTTACCCTGGAGGGAATTTGCCACGTCTGTTACCGAACGGTTTGCAAGATCTTCTGCCTTTACAGAAGAGATTGCTCCGGTAACGGAACTCTTCTTTTGAACACCATATCCCACGCTGACGGCTTCTTCAAGCATTTCGCTATCTTCAGTAAGGAAAAAGTCAATAGTTGTTTTGTTCCCGACAATTTCGGTTTGGGTCAAGTACCCCATACACGAACAAACTATCTTAGAGTTTACAGATGGGATGTTCGTAAGAACGTACTCACCATTTGCGTCTGTTGCGGTACCTATTGATGTTCCCTCAACCATTACGGTTGCTCCAAACACCGGACCGCTGTTGTCAACTACCTTACCGGTAAGTTTGACTTGTGCGAAAGCGACAGGGGATGCGAGCATAGAAGCAAATAATGCTACCAATGCAAATGCAATTCTGAACTTCTTCATAAGGTTTGTTTAATTTTAAGTTGTTTTTATGTTGATTGCTTACGTGGATTATTACGCGAAGTTAACATTTATTTTACATTTCCTAATATTTATTTACTTTTTTTTATGTTTTCTTTCTTTGTTTATATATAATATTAAGGTATTCGAAAATATTCACAAGTCAGGGTATTTTTGTGTTTGATTATTTTTATCTTTGCATTCATAAAGGACATATACATATTTATTAATACATTATTATATTAAAACAATGTTAGCAAGTCAAAGACGGGACAACATCTACAAGTTGATAAAGGAGAACGGCCAAGCCTCGGTAAGTTATCTCAGTGAAGTTTTTTCAGTTTCAGAAGTAACTATAAGACAAGACCTTATAACGCTCGAGGAGATGGATTTGATTAAACGGGAATATGGAGGAGCCGTGCTGAAGGACGTTGATGTTTATTCCAGAACCCTCTCTTTGGCAAATACCAGCCACATGCCGGAGAAGCAGGCCATCGCCAAAGAAGCTTTCAAATTGGTAAAAAGAAACGATACCATAATTCTCGATTCAGGATCCACCGTCACAGAATTGGCAAAGCTCCTTGTAGAGGTTTCAGGCATCACAGTAATCACCAATGCCCTCAACATAGCCCTTATTCTCGGGGTCAATCCCGGCATCAATTTAATAGTGACCGGCGGCGAATTCAAAGCCCCTACCCTCTCCCTAACAGGAGAAAAAGCAGCTCAGTTTTTCAACGGCCTTCACGCAGACAAACTCTTCCTTGCAACAGCCGGAATGGCGATAAAATCCGGGCTTACTTACCCGTCACTCAGCGATATATGCGTAAAAAAAGCTATGATTGAATCCTCTGCCACGACATACCTTCTGGCCGATTCATCGAAGCTCGAGCAATCCTCTTTTGCCAAGCTCGGAGACCTCTCTCTGGTCGATGTCCTGATTACCGATTCCCATATGGATTCGGAAAAGGAACGCTTGTTGGTATCCAACGGCGTGAAATATATCAAGGCAAAACCGTTAAAAATCTAAAATTTTTAAAAATTTATCAATATTCTTTGTTTTCTTTCGTTTCTTTATTATTTTTGTAACAAAGAAAAAAGAAGCAAAGAATATGAAAAATTTCATCTCAACCACCCTGGCAATAGTTCTCCTCTGTGGAGCACTGGCTCAGACCCCTGCCTACGGTCAAAGACCCACCAAGCAGGTAGATTTCAAGTTACCCAATAAAGAAGACGCACGCGCAAAACAGAATCTGCGCTCATTTCCATCAGGCATACAGCATTTTACCATAGATTCAAAAATCCTCGGTGAAACTCGCTGTTACTCAGTATATGTACCCAAATCATACACTGAAGGGAGCGATAAGAAATACCCCGTACTGTATATGCTTCACGGCGCAGGTGAAAACGACCTTCAATGGGCAAACATCCCCGAGGGTATGGTTGGAGAAGTGATTGCGGAAAGCATCAACGGCGATGAGGCGGCAGAAATGCTCATCGTATTTCCCGACGCCACCACAACCAAGATGGGATATTTCAACGTAGATGGCTGGAATTACGAAGATTTCTTCTTTAACGAGTTGATTCCCACCATAGAAAAGAATTTCCCGGCACTAACCGACAAAGGTCATAGGGTAATCGGCGGCCTCTCGATGGGTGGAGGCGGATCTGTCAATTACGCCCTCAGGCATCCCGATATGTTCTGTGCGGTATATGCAATGAGCGCTGCCGTTGGTCCGTCAAACTCACCCTCGTTCCAGAACGCCACCGACTTTGTGACTGCAGGCACTCCCGAGCAGATAGCTGCCTGGAAAACAGTCAAATGGCTCCTTGACTGCGGAGATGATGATTTCCTCTTTGATGCAAACATAGACTGTTACAAAGCGATGAAAAAGGCCGGTCTTCCGGTACAGCTCAGAGTTCGGGACGGCATTCACGCCACCTATTATTGGTATCGCGGCCTGTCGCTCGCTCTCCCTTGGTTCACAAGACACATGGACAAATAAAGCACAGATAGATTTTAGGTTATAAAAAGATTAATTATTGGGGCACGATGTGAATCGTGCCTATTTTTTTATTTCGTTTTATTATTTTTATTTTGGTTTATTTATTTTTATTATTACATTTGTTTCGTGGATTATTACAAAAACTATTTATTAATTTTCTAATTCAGTATTGTTAATGACAGGCATCAAAGAATTGGAACTGCAGTCGGAAAAAAACAGAAAAAGACTCTTGGAAATCGTCAATATTGCCAAAGCAGGGCATATTGGTGGAGACCTTTCATGTCTGAATATTCTGACTGCCCTATACCATCGCGTGATGAATGTTTCAGCTGATAAACCGAAAGACCCTGACAGAGACCGCTTCGTCTTAAGCAAGGGACATTGCGTTGAATCTCTATATGTCGTACTCGAATCAAAGGGCTACATTGGTGAAGGAGTTCTTGAAACTCTTGGAAAATACGGATCCATACTCTCCGGACATCCTACCATAGAAGTCTCTGGAATAGAAGTAAACACAGGTGCTCTCGGACACGGTCTGTCAATTGGTACGGGAATGGCGATAGCTGCCAAGATGGATTCCAAGCCATGGAAGACGTTTGTCGTGATGGGAGACGGAGAACAAGGCGAAGGCTCCATATACGAAGCCGCAATGGCCGGAAGCAACTATGAACTGGACAATCTCGTAGCAATAATTGACCGTAACCGCCTTCAAATAAGTGGAAACACTGAGGATGTCATGAAAATTGAAGACATCCGGGAAAGGTGGAAAGCCTTCGGCTGGGATGTTCAAGAAATGAACGGAGACGATATGAAATCAATAATATCGTCCTTGGAATCAATTGATTACAACAACAAGAAACCTCATCTTCTCATTGCTCATACAACAAAGGGGAAAGGGGTATCCTTTATGGAGAACAAAGCGGAATGGCATCACGGCGTTCCTTCTCAGGAACAATACGAACAAGCCATCGCGGAAATCTCCTGTAGAATTTCTAAAATTGAGGCAGAACTATGATAGCATGTAGAAAAAGTTTCACGGACACCCTTTTGGAGATTGCCCGTGAGGATAAGGACATCGTGGTCGTCACTACCGACGCACGCGGTTCTGTGACTCTGAACGCATTTGCGGACGAGCTGCCAGACCAGTTCGTGGAATGCGGAATTGCTGAGCAGAATTCTGTCGGTATATCAGCAGGTCTTGCCCACAGCGGCAAAAAAGTATTTTGTTGCGGCCCCGCTTGCTTCTACGTTACCCGAAGCCTGGAACAGGTCAAAGTCGATCTTGCATACAGTGAAAACAACGTGAAAGTTCTTGGCGTAAGCGGAGGAGTCGCTTATGGACACCTCGGTGCTACCCACCACAGCCTCCACGACATAGCAGCGCTCAGGACGTTCCCCGGAATGCAGATAGTGCTCCCGTGTGACGCCCGCCAGACGCGCAGGCTTGTAAAGGAACTTGTCAACTACCCCCATCCCGTATATGTCAGGGTAGGGCGCGCTGCCGTGCCTGAAGTCTATGAAGACGACAACTTTGACTTCTGCATAGGCAAGGCCAATATCCTAATGGATGGCAGCGACATTACCCTCATCGGGGCGGGAGAAACGGTTTATCACTGCAAGATGGCCGGAGAAAAGCTCCGCAAGGAGGGCATTTCGGCAAGGGTAATCGATATGTCTTCAATCAAGCCCTGTGACAGCGAGGCAGTGTTGAAGGCGGCATCTGAAACTGGAAGGATAATCACCGTTGAGGAGCACAGCAAATTTGGCGGACTTGGAGCAATGGTCGCAGAAATTATTTCAGAAAACCCGGTTCCGTTACGCATTCTTGGCATTCCGGACGAGAATGTAGTTCACGGTAAAAACACCGAGATTTTCAAACACTATCACCTTGACACAGATGGCATTGTGATGGAAGTTAAAGATTTTATACGCAAGTAAGAAATATGGAGAAACGCATAATAGCTATCGACCAGAGCACCCAAGGGTCTAAGGTTATGCTCTTTACTGAGCAGTGCAAACTGGTAAAAAGAGTTACAATTGCACATAATCAATATTACCCCAAGGCAGGTTGGGTTGAACACGATCCCGAAGAGATATATACAAATATCCTCCGTGGAGTTTCCGAGCTTCTCGAGGGTGGTCCCCGGAACGCCTTTGAATATTCTCTTGCCATCACCAACCAGCGCGAAACTGTCGTGGTATGGAATCGCAACACCGGCAAGCCGGTATGCAATGCTGTAGTGTGGCAGTGTCTTAGAGGTGCGGAAATATGCAAAAGTCTCAGAGACAGCGGATTCTCTGAAATGGTGCAGAAAAAGAGCGGTCTTCTCATAGATCCCTATTTCTCTGCAAGCGGAGTGAAATGGATTCTTGACAATGTCGCAGAAGCACGCGAATCTGCCGAAAGAGGAGACCTCCTTATGGGGACAATGGACAGTTGGGTAATCTGGAAGCTAACAGGTGGCAAAAACCACGTATCAGACTATACAAATGCTTCAAGGACAATGCTTTTCAACATTCATACGCTCCAATGGGACAAGGATTTGCTCAAACTTTTCACCATCCCGGAGAGTATGATGCCAGAAGTCAAACCTTGCGACTCTTTCTTTGGAGAAACAGACTTTGAAGGATTCCTTGACAACAAAATCCCGATTTACGGCGTTCTTGGAGACTCTCACGGTGCTCTTGTAGGACAGATGTGTTTCGAAGAAGGGCTTGGAAAAGCAACATACGGTACCGGTTCGTCCGTTATGGTAAACATCGGACAAAAGGCATCCGACGCTCCGGAAGGGCTTGTCACATCGATAGGGTTTGCAGCCCTCGGCAAGGTGTTCTATGGCTTCGAAGGGAACATCCACTGTACCGGTGCAACTATCACCTGGGCAAAAGACAAGATTGGGCTTATCTCGTCATCTTCCCAAATCGAAGGAGAAGCGACATCTGTGGAAGACAACGGGGGAGTTTATTTCGTGCCGGCGTTTGCCGGACTTGCCGCCCCCTGGTGGAATTCGGAAGTCAAGGCAGCAGTTTTTGGGATGACGCTCGGAACTACCCGCCAGCATCTTCTCAGGGCTATACTTGAGTCTATCGGATATCAGGTCAATGACCTTGTGGGGGCTATGACTCAAAAAGCGGGAATCAATCTCAAAGAGCTTCGCGTTGATGGAGGCCCCACCAAAAACGGCTTCCTGATGCAATTCCAGTCCGATTTGCTCGGAGTCCCCGTAAATCGTTCCGAAATCGAGGAAGCTTCCGCTCTCGGTGCAGTAATAATGAATGGACTCGCCAGAAAAGTATGGAGCTCATTTGACGAAGTTGCCGCATTGCGCGAGAGTTCAAACGTCACACTCCCTTCCGAAGAGAGGACGAAGGTTCTTGCCTGGGCTCAAGGATGGAGCAAAGCTGTTCAGCAGCTTATCAAATAAAACTAATCATCATTACTAATAGCATTAAAATCAATTATTTATAAAAACTGACACTATGAAGAAAAATGGCAAAATGTGCTTTGGTGTCATTATTGGAACCAGGGCTTACTTCAACTCAGAGCTTGCAAGGGACGTTCGCAAGCAGCTTCTCAAGGTCCTTGAAGAACAGGGCTATAACTATGTAATCCTTCCCGAAGATGCAACTCCCACAGGAAGCAGTTCCATCGAGACCGTTGAAGACGGCTGGAAATGCGCAGAGCTCTTCAAGCAGCATCGTGAGGAAATTGACGGTATCATCGTTTCGCTCCCCAACTTCGGCTTTGAAATCGGAATCATAAATGCAATCAATGAAGCGAATCTCAACGTACCTGTACTGGTGCAAGCTTGTGATGATGAGAACGATAAGGTTGATCTCGACAGCCGTCGCGACGCATTCTGCGGAAAAATCTCAGTATGCAACAACCTCTATCAGTACGGCATTCCTTTCACCGACACCTGCCTTCACACATATTCAATCTATTCAAAAGAGCTTGTCAAAGACATCAATAAGTTTGCCGGTATCTGCCGCGTGGTAAACGGGCTCCGTCATTGCCGTCTCGGCCAGATTGGTACACGACCTCTCGGATTCAACACCTGCCGCGCTTCAGAGAAGCTCCTCCAGAAGACCGGAATCACTGTCGTGCCTGCAGACCTTAGTGAAATACTCTTTGCTGCACAGAAGGTTAGCGATGACGATCCTCGTTTGAAGGCATACCTTGACAAGGTAGAAAACTATGCAAAGTGCCCCGATGCATATCGCGAGAAACTTGCTCTTCAGGCAAAATTCGGAGTTGCAGTCAACCAGTGGGTGGACGACAATCACGTGGATGCCGTTGCCATTCAGTGCTGGGACTCTCTCGAGCAGAACTATGGATGCGCAGCCTGCGTCACAATGTCTATGCTTTCAGAGCGCAATATCCCCGCCGCCTGCGAAACAGACCTTGCAGGAGCAGTCTCTATGCTCGCCCTTACCCTTGCTTCGGGTTATCCCGCAGCCCTTGCCGATTGGAACAACAACTTTGCTGAAGACCGCAACAAGTGTGTCTGCACACATTGCGGGAACTTCCCCCGTCACTTCATCGGACACAACGACCTCAAACTCGCTCCCCTCGGCGTGCTTGGCCGCACCCTCGGCAAAATCAACACCTTCGGCGCCGTCAATGCAAAAGTTGCATCCGGCAAGTTCACCTTCTTCCGCATCTCTACCGATGACACCAAAGGAAAAATCAAAGCATATCTCGGAGAAGGGACAATTACAGACGAGGCATACCCTATGGATGGCTGCATAGCCGTTACTGCCGTGCCTAATCTCCAGAAACTTATGAAGCACATCTGCCGCAACGGCTTTGAGCACCACGTCGGATTGTGCCGTGCAGAAGTAGCTGATATTCTTCAAGATGCAATTGAAAACTACATCGGCTGGGATCTTTATGTACACGAATAATCTTTAGAAACATAAACGACTATGGTACTTGTAACTAACGTAGCTGTAGCAATGATATGCTGCATCTACTGCTGCCTCTGCTGGGGTTCTTGGGGTAATACCCAGAAACTCGTGCAGAAGAAAGAGTGGAAGTCTTTCTTGTTCTATTGGGACTACATACTCGGCTTCTTCCTCACCGCTGTGCTCGGACTGCTCCTCTTCAATGGCGGCTCCATCTTTGATGGAATCACTTGGGAAGGAGTCAAATGGGCGGTACTCGGAGGTATTGTCTGGAATGTTGCCAA
>JABUTQ010000364.1 GCA_021443605.1 Bacteroidales bacterium
GGGAGTACGGACGGTTCCTGGAAAACAATCAAGGAATTGTCCAAGACACATCCGGAGATACGCGGAATATCCTTCCGCCGCAATTACGGGAAATCCGCCGCTTTGTACTGCGGGTTTGATGCGGCACAGGGTGACATCGTGGTGACGATGGATGCCGATTTGCAGGACGATCCCGCCGAAATACCGGAGATGATGCGTATGATAAAAGAAGAAGGATACGACCTCGTATCCGGTTGGAAGAAAAAAAGATACGACAACAAGCTCACTAAAAACATTCCGTCAAAACTCTATAACGCCACCGCCAGAAAAGTGACCGGAATCAAGTTGCACGATATGAACTGCGGCCTTAAAGCTTACAGGAACGAAGTAGTGAAAAGCATCGAGGTGTATGGCGAAATGCACCGCTTCATCCCTTATCTTGCAAAACAGGCGGGCTTTTCAAAAATCGGAGAAAAGGTGGTTCATCATCAAGCTCGCAAATACGGAAAAAGCAAATTTGGCATCGAGAGGTTTATGAATGGATTTCTGGATTTGATGTCGATATGGTTCCTGCAGATTTTCGGACGCAAGCCGATGCATCTCTTCGGACTTATGGGCACTTTCACTTTCTTCCTCGGCTTTATCATCACCATCATTTTGATTGTAAAGAAGTTGATACTTCAGGCGAATGGGGCAGTGTTCCGCCCGGTTGCAGACCAGCCGATGTTCTATCTCGCCCTTGTGGCCCTTGTGATAGGCACACAGCTGTTCCTCACGGGATTTTTGGGAGAGCTCGTTTCCCGCAACAGCGCAGAGCGAAACAGATACGACATAAAGGAGACAATCTAATCGTCTTTTTCACAGAAAACAAGAACGGGCCGCGAAATGTTCTCGGCCCGTTCTTATTTGATTATCAAGGAATTAATCTCCCCAATAGTGGAAGTCCCTGACATCTTCGAGGAGGGCCTTCACGGCTGCCTCAAGCTGCTCGTCCCTTCCAAGCTCCAGTTTCTCAACACTGTTGCGCACCTTGATGTCGGGTTCAAGCTGAGTATTTTCGAGATAAGTACCATCTTCAGCACGATATCCAATGACGGGCAGACCGAAGTAAAGTGTCTCATCCTGAAGGTCTTCCCAAGTTACGGTGCTCATAGTTCCCGGTACGGGCATACCCACCAGCTTGCCCATCTTCTTGTAGTTATATACCCAAGGAGTGCCGTGAGCATTGCTGTAGTTCGCCTCGCCGATAAGCATTATCGAAGGTTTCACATAACGGCGTGAAGGCATCACGCAGGATACCTTGCCGCGAATCACCTGCTCAAGATACTTTTCTCCACTGAAAAGAATCTCGATATCTTCGTGCAGACGTCCGCCACCATTGAAGCGGGTGTCTATCACCATACCTTTGCGCTTGTTGTATTTGCCGAGAATATCTGAATAGATGTCGCGGAAGCTTGCATCGTTCATTCCCTTGATATGGACATAGCCAAGCTGGCCGTTGGAGAGTTTGTCTACCATTTCGGCATTGTGTTTCACCCATCTTTCATACATAAGATTTGACAGGGTGCTGCTGCTTATAGGTTTCACGAGTTCCTCCCAGCGTTTTCCGTCCTTGGGTGAATAGAGACCTACAAGCACCTGCACACCGGCTTTGTGGTTCAGAAGCGGGAAATAATCCATATCTTTTGTAACTTTCACGCCATCAATACTTTCAATAACATCTCCGGCTTTCAGTTTTGAAACTTTCTTATCGAAAGGACCGCCTGCAAGCACCTCTGCAACCTTCAGTCCGTCGCCTTTGTAATTTATGTCGAAGAGCACTCCGAAGTTTGCGGTTGCATCGGGATTAGAGAAAGTGTAACCTCTGAAACGGGAGCCAGAGTGGGAAACGTTAAGTTCACCGAGCACCTCGCTCATAAGCTCTGCAAAATCGTAGTTGTTGTTGATATGAGGAAGGAAAGGCTCAAAGTCTTTCTTTATCTGGACAAAATCGGCTCCGTGATTGTCAACGTTGAAATAACGGTGCGCCTGCTGCAGGAAGATATGGTCGAACATATACTTGCGCTCTGCGGCATGGTCGAGAGTCATAGTGTTGTCGTATCTGATTTGGGTAGTATTGCCGCTCTTCGTATTGATTTTCTGGATTCCGGCTCCCGAAAGCAAGAAAAGATTCTCTCCCTTGTCGTCAAAAGCGAGTGTACCCCCGCCGATTCCCTTCTTGAGAATCTTGATTCCCCTTTCGCGGACATCAACCTCCCACAAATCCTGTCCCTTTTCAAAGGAAGCGATGAAATAGAATTTCTCTCCGTCTTTTGACAATGCACCTGACGATACATTGGATGACATAGGTGTAAGGCGGATAATCCTCTCATCAAGCCCATCTATCTCAACCACAATATCTTTTGAAGGTTTATCTTCCTTTTTTGCATCAGCTTTTGCCTTCGGGTCATCTTTCTTGTCAGATTTGTTGGCAAGATCCTTGGCAGCCTTTTCTTCCTGCTTGAGCAAAGCATACTCTTCCTTGCTCATTGTGAAGCGGTCGTACGCATCTTGATTGAGAAAAGCGACAAAGGCATCGTTCTGGCTTCCCCAAGAAGCGTGGGAGCGCATACCGTAACGGTTTGACGTAAAGATAATTGCATTACCATCCATAGCCCATCTCGGACGACTTGTAATATATCCGTTGTCTGTGATGTTGTGTATTTTCATATCACCGGCTGCGCTTACGATTCCCACGTCCGTATAAGGGTCGCGGCCATTGGTTGTCAAATCAAGGCAGAACCATTTTCCGTCAGGAGACCATTGATATGAGAATTTGCTGGCTGTAGTGCCGTGATGCTGCACACCATCTGTGATTTGCCTTACCGCCTTGGTGTCAAGATTGAGCACCTTCAACACGCTGCGGCTCTCGATGAAGGCGATTTCTTTACCATTTGGAGAAAATTGCGGATATGTACGCTCTATGCCGTCTTCGGGGAATAAGCGTTCCTCTTTGACAAGGGTGGCATAAGCGAAATTAGGATCTTCTTTCCTAACGATTTTTGCAGTATAAAGACTATAGTAACCATCTCTTTCTGAGCAATATACAAGCGTGCGTCCATCGGGAGCCAAACTTGGAGACGATTCAGCGGCAGCTGTATTGGTAATCTGTTTTGTGGTTGTAAATTCATCGGCCGTCACAAATATCTCACCTCTTGAAACGAAAGCGAACTGCTTGCCGTCCGGTGTCATCACGATACTTCCGGCCCTGCCGAACTTACCCCTTTCGGGAACGTTCTGCCAATCGTTCACTATGTCGATTTTTACCTTTTCGGGCTTTCCGTCAACCTTCTGGGTATAAATTTCGCCCTGGTATCCGAAACAGAGTGTTCCATCGTTTGCGACAGTGAGGAAACGTACAGGATATTTCTCGAAGAAAGTTATCTGCTTGGCTTGCTGTGGATTGCGATAATCGCCTCGGAATACGTTCATACATTTGTCATTGACTCTCTCGCTGAGGAATACCATCTCACCATTCTTTCCGGGGACAAAGCGAGGGTCGCGGTCTTCTCCAATATTTGTGGTGAGGATAGTGTGAGTGTTCTTCTTGGCATCGTAATAGACAAGGTCGCGAGCCACAGACGAAACCTGATGTTTGCGCCATTCGTTCTCGCTCCCCTTGCGGTCATAATAGAGGAATGATTTTCCATCCTTGTCGAAGCTTACGCTGCACACCGTGGCGGTTGTTACAAGTTCCGGACGGCCGCCGGTGACTGGGGCCTTGTAAAGTTCCTTCATCCAAGCTGCTGCGAACTGGGCATTCTCGGCGTTTTTCTGAAGTGATGCGGTGTAATAGATATATTTGTCGTCGGAAGAGAAAGCCATCGGAACTTCTGCCGTAGAGTTGGTTGTAACCCTTGCGGCTGCTCCCCCTTCAACTCCTACAACATATACGTCGAAATTGCCGTTTCTGTCGGAAGCGAAAGCGATTTTGCTACCATCATTTGACCATACTGGATTGTAATCGTATGAAGTCGTGGTGGTAATCTGTTTTGCCATTCCACCCTGTGCATCCACAACATATATGTTTCCCATATAAGTGAATGCGATTTTATCGCCCTTTGGCGATATTGCATTGTATCTGAGCCAAAGCGGCTGGGCATACAATGTGCCCCCCACAAAGAGGAGCATTGCGAATGCGGTTAGTAACTTTTTCATATTCAAGTGTTTAGTATTATATTAGTTATTTCTGTTCGATTCCCATATTTGGTCGAAGATTGCCCGGATTGATTTTTCATCATTCATCATCTCACGCAACTGTTCCAGTTTGCGATGATTTTCAGAAAATTCGAAATGGAGTTTGAGATACCCTCCGTATCCATATTTCTCTTTAAGATGCTTGAGCATCCTGTCATATTGCTCTTCTTTCTCCAGTTCGGGATAATAATTCAGGCCGTATTGTATTGTGCGTAAAATGATTGTGTGGGGGTCTATCTGACGGTCCGCCTCCGCCACGATGCGGCCATAAATCCCGCGAGGCTCATTCTTTGCGGAAGCCCTGTGGTCTTCAATCGCCTCAGCCATAGTAACAAGCTGGCCTTGTGTAAAATACTGTTTCAGAACATCATCCGCGAGGAGCATCTTCGCAGATTCGATATGGTGAAACTCCCGTCCTTTGACAATTCCCAAATCGTGATAAGCCGCTATGGCATAAACCATATCGGTATCAACGTCAAAATGGGATGCGATTTCCAAGCTTTGGTTTATTACTTTATTAATATGATCCAACTGATGTGCTTTGTCGTAGCCATCGTATCGGGGAAGTATCTCTCTCTCAATGTATCTCTTCAAATCATCGTTCATAGCACAAATTTAATATTATTTTTAATCATCTTTTTAACTTGCAGCAATAAAAATTATACTTTTGCATTTTTAAAAAGTCCGATAATTTATGAATTTTAGAAAGTTATTTACAGTCATCTCTGCTCTGACACTGCTGGCAACCAATATATATGCACAATATTACACACTCGGCAATGACCCATACAAGAAATGGAGGCAAATTCACACCGAGCATTACAAAATTGTATATCCCGCTGAAATAGACTCGCTTGCAAGGGTTTTCGCCGCAAATATCGAATCGGTGAGAAGCGAGGTGATGCGCCCCTTGGATATAGATCCGGCACCGATCTCGGTAATTCTCCATTCATTCAGTGCAAAAAGCAACGGCAGTGTGGCGTGGGCGCCCAAACGGGTCGATATGTACACGACACCAGCAATGTATAATTATATGGCTGAGCCTTGGGTATATGATTTGTCGCTCCACGAAAGCCGCCACGTGGGACAGATGGAGTCGTTCAAAAAGGGAGGATTCTTCCGTATAGGCTCGTATATCATTGGGCAACAGATGTTTGGAATCGGAGCTGCACTGTGGCCGTCAAAACAGTTTCTTGAAGGAGATGCCACCGCAGCAGAGACGGAGCTTTCTCGCGGCGGCCGTGGCAGGAAAGCGGAATTTCTGCAATATTTCCGCACCGCCCTGCTTTCAGGGGACACCCGTTCGGTGGACAAATGGAAACTGGGCTCGTTCAGGCATTACACTCCCGACAATTACCTTATGGGGTATCTGATAACGTCAAACTACAAGGCTTACACCGGTGAATATGACTTTCCCGGAAAATTTATGGAAGTTAAGGCATGCACGCCTTTCACAAAAGGTATCGTCGGCTCGCGAGATACGGTTCCAGCCGGTGCTTTCGGCGACCATATTGTCAATTTGGCAATAAACAACATGCATCAACTTTGGATAGAAGACGATATCAAGAGGGGAGAAAAGACAGTCATAACCGACAGTCTGTTGTCAAAAGTTCCAAAATACTATACAAACTACGTTTCACCCGTTTTGGATTCGAAGCAGGCCTCTGTCTATGCGATAAGGTCTGGTATGGCAAACAGCCCGGAACTTGTAAAGATTGATCCCGAAACAAAGAAAATCAAGGTAATCAGACAGTTCTCATCTTATTATTCAAAACTTTCGGAAAAGAACGGAGTGCTATACTGGAGCGAAACAGTAAACGCCGGCCCGTGGAAATTGCTGGATTATTCAGAAATTCACAGTTACAACACACTTACAGGAAGTTCAAAAGCAGTCACTTCCAAAACCAGATATTTCTATCCCGCTCCATCAACCACGGGAGACACGATTGCGGTTGCTGAGATTCCGTTTGAAGGGTCTTCATTCCTCACATTGATAGATTCTTACGGCCGTCCTCTCGATGTCAGGGTTGAAACGCCGGAGAAAGGAAGCATCAAGGAAATCGCCTGGCTTGGAAACAGGGCATATTGCCTTATCGTGACAAACGACGGATTGGGGCTTTATTCAACTTCGTTCAAAGACGGTTGGAAAATCGAGATTGCTCCCCAATACCAAAATATCCGAAGCCTCAGGGAGGCTGTGCTCGACATAGACGGGCCGGCGACACAGTGCCTGATTTTCACTTCCGACACAGACAAACTGGACAACATCTATTGCTATATTCCTGAATCGTCTGAAACCCTGAAACTTACAAATTCAAAATTTGGTGCGGACTATCCGTATGCTACTCCGGACGGAGGGCTGTTGTATAGCAATTTCGGCCATTACGGCTATTTCCCGGCATTCAGCTCGTCCGACAATCTCGAATACAAATCTGCCGATATGGCTAATCCGATTGAGCAACCGATTGCTGCCATAAACTCGGATCTGGCAGGCAGAGCCTACCCAAAACCAAGCGAAAAGATGCTCTCCGACTACGCAGATGAGAGTAACTATCCCTCTTTGAAATATAACAAATTCGGACATCTTTTCAACGTTCACAGCTGGGCTCCAATCTACCTCAATCCGGACCCGGTTTTGGAAGGAAGCTTCTCACGTCTGCACGATGTGGCGTCTCTCGGAGTCACGGCATTATCCCAAAATGAACTTGGAACAGCAAAGGCATCTCTTGCATACTCTTGGGCCACAGGAACTTATTCAAAAGAGAGAAGACACGCAGGTCATTTTTCATTTGACTATACCGGATTGATTCCGAACATTCAGGTCAAATTCCACCTCAATAGTGAGTTCCGCTCTGCGTTGGTCTATTTTGCCGACAGCACCGGAACCCCCACTATAGGGCGCGCCGACATATCCGACCAGGGAATCCACCTTGCCGGAAGCGTGAGGCTTTATGAGAATTTCCTGTTCGATTCAGACGGCTGGTATAGGACACTCTCCCCTTTCCTGCAGTTCAACTGGAACAACAACAAAGCGATAGACAATTTCCGCAAGATAACCGGAAATACAAATTATATCTATGGTGGTATCACTTATTCACAAGTCACAGCCAAGAGCGCGGCAATGATATATCCTAAGTTCGGATTCGGAGGGTCGTTCAGAGTTCTCACCCCGTTGAGTTTGTCCTCACCGACTATGCACTCCACACAATTCTCATTGAGCGCATACGGATACATCCCGGGATTTGCCCAGAACCACGGAATCAAGCTCACCCTGAATGGTGCCATAGAGAACAGGAAAAACGGACTTGGAGTCTTCTCAGTAGGGACACTTGTAAGCTTGCCACGCGGATATACCATCTCTTACGACCGCTTGAACTCATCAAGGTATCTGCTGGGAACAATCGACTACGCCTTCGGCATATACCTCGGTGACGTTTCTCTCGGGCCCGTACTCTATCTAAAGAGATTGCAGGTAATTCCGTTTGTCGATGGAGCCATCAACCGCATCTACAAAGGTGGTACAGAGGCGATTGGAAGTTTCGGAACCGACCTTATGCTCGATTTTTGCGTAATCCGCAAACAGTTCAAACTTTCTGCCGGAGTACGCTATGCCCACACCGCAAAGTACGAGGATATGGGACAGAACTTCTTCAAGTTCCTGTTCAATATCGGACTATAATAAACATACTATGAGAAAAATACTTTCACTTGTGCTATTGTTGTCAGTGGCAGCGGCAGCATATTCCCAGAACGCTACCGTACACACTTTCATTGGGAAGGATCAGGTCAATATCGCCGACAGCATCAACCTTTACAAGACTCTGCTCTCAAACACCCCCATAGAGCCTGAGTTTATGTATGAGCCCCACTTCGCCATTGTGGGGAACAAAGGCAAGTTCTTCTTCAGCACAGGTGCAAGGTTGCGTTTCACTGCTTCATTCGACTGGGGGAACCCTGTCACGAAGGCTACCGGGATGGGGATAGGAGATCTCTCTCCCACCCTGAATGGAAACGAACACCTCTTTCAGATGTCTGCCGGCACCAGCAGCCTCTACTTCAACATTATAGGATTCCCCCATACGGAAAACCAGATTGGGCTGTTCATAAGTCTGGCACTTGATGCAAGTGATGACAACAGTTACAGGATAAAGGCGGGACAAGTTTATATGCGATACCGAGATTTTCAGTGCGGCTATGCCACCAGCCTCTACAGCGACCGCGAAGCCGATGCCTTTTCAATTGACGGAGAAGGTCCTTGCGCATCCGGTTCGCAAAAAAGGGTACAAATCAACTGGCAACACTATTTTATTCCGCAGTTGAAGGTAGGTCTCGGGGTGGAATTGCCCAAAGTAGCTTATACACAGGCAATAGAGAATTGGATGACTCCGGAGCATATCGCATCGCTTCAGAATTCCACGTACCAGAGAGTTCCCGATATTCCACTATATGTCGGCTACTATGGTAAAAACGGACATATCCGTCTTACATCTGTATTTCGCAACATCTTCTATTACGATTATACCGAGAGTAAAACTGAAAACGTGTTCGGCTATGGTCTCAAACTGACGGGCCATGCAAAGATCGGCCCCGTAACACTATACGGAATGGTGCAGGGAGGACGGTCAATCGCAAGTTTCATGAGCGGCAATTCCAGAGTCGGACTTGACCTCGCCCCCTCAGAGGGCAGGGAATCCACAGCCCTAATCCCCACCCACTCCTGGGGATGCATCGGGGCAGCGCAAATAAACTTCACCCCTAATGTATTTATGACTGCAACTTACGGGCATCTAAGGAATTACACAAAAAAGTACTTACGTATGGCGACAACGGAGTTTGATGCGCAATTGCGAAAAGGATTCACCGTATCCGGGAATCTGATATGGCGCATTTCAAACCTTTTCAGCACCGGCATCGAATACGATTATGCTAATCGTACAAGTGAAGATGACACCGTGGTCGGGAACAACCGCGTCTATGCAATGTTTATGATGAATTTCTAAAGAAGCTGTTTAAAACTGTTTTTCGAACGCCTCGCGACGTCGGGTAATCTCGCGCTTGAAACTGTCGGTAAATGCCTGAACACCAGGGTTATCCACAAGCTCGGCATTGGTTTCACACCTCTTGAAGCCGTCAGCGGTCATATTCTCGAACATATCTACAATCATCAAGGCATTGATTCCTTTATTCTGATACTCCGGCTTGATGGCAACAAGCAAGAATTCCATCAAATCCGAATGATTGAAATAGAGCCCCTTCAACAAATGCCACCACCCGAACGGGAACAGACGTCCGTTTGCCTTTTTCATCTCCTTTGCAATGGAAGGCAACATCAAAAAGCATCCGACAAGCTCATCTTTCTCATTGTATATCATCGGCAGATACTTCAACTTCACAAACGGGATGTATTTCTCTGAAACTGCCTTTATCTGCTTGTCTGTCAACTGGGAATAGCCGTGGAGGTGCGAGTAGCTCTCATTGATAATCTTGAAAATGTCGTATGTCCCGATCTTCATCAGCTTCCTGTGAGACGTAAACTTTTTCAAATGGACATTATACCTTTCTGAGACTATCTTGGATGCCTTGACATACTTCTCCGGAAGAGTTTCGGGGATATATACAATGCTCTCCACCCAAGCAGCGGCAGTATCCAAACCATAGCGTTTGTAATAATCTATGTAGTAGGGATAATTGTAAATCATAGACATTGTCATGTGCTGGTCGAATCCCCAGGTAAGAGCCCCTTCCCGATCTTGATCGGTAAATCCGAGAGGGCCCTGAATACAATTCATCCCACGCTCCTTGCCCCACTGGACACAAGTGTCAAGCAACGCCTTGCAGACTTCGTAATCTTCTATAAAATCTATCCAACTGAAACGCACTTCCTTGCGGTTCCAAGTCTCATTGGCCCGATGATTTATCAATGCGACGACACGCCCTACAACCTTGCCATCCCTTTTTGCGAGATACGGCTGGGCCTCACAAAATTCAAATGCAGGATTTTTCTTGGGATTGAGCGCAAAACGGACATCCATATTCAGTTCCGGAACGGAGTACGGGCAATCTTTGTAAAGGTCAAGATTGAATTGGAGAAACGCGCGCATATCGCGTCTCGTCTTCACCGGAATAATCTCAATTGAACTATTCTTACTCATACAGAAGCGTTTAGGTTAAAATAACAATCCGAATCCTATTGATTTTGGAGCACCTTCTTGACTATTGCAGAAATTACCTTTCCGTCTGCAACACCAGCGAGAGCCTTGGTGGCAACTCCCATCACCTTTCCCATAGCTGCCGGACCGCTCACACCCAACTCTGCAATAATGGTCTTTATCTTCGCCTCAATTTCCTCTTCTGAAAGGGGCTTGGGAAGATACTTCTCCATAACGGCAGCCTCTGCAATCTCATTCTGTGCAAGCTCGGGGCGATTTTGGGTGGCATATATCTCAGCGCTTTCCTTTCTCTGCTTTACAAGTTTTTGTATAATCTTGATTATCTGATTGTCATCTATCTCGCCATCACCACCTTCCGATGTCTTTGCAAGAAGGATAGCCGCCTTGATTGCTCTGACAGAAGCAAGTGCAACCGTATCTTTTGCCAGCATTGCATTCTTGATGTCTTGCTGAATCTGCTGTTCTAATGCCATAATAAGATTTTTTACAATTAAACTGCGAAGTTATTATTTAGTGAGAAAAAAATCAAAAAAAAAATCCCGACCTTTTCAGTCGGGACTTTCTTGATTGGGTGCCCAGGACAAGACTCGAACTTGCACACCGCAACCGGCACTACCCCCTCAAAGTAGCGTGTCTACCAATTTCACCACCTGGGCGTTGGGGTTTGGGACTGCAAATATACGCCAATATTTTCTACCTGCAAATTTTATTTCACTTTTTTTCAATTTTTAAAGAAACAACTTCGTGGCTGAATCGGCGCGGGAAGCGGAAAACGATTGATAAAATAGCCACAACAAACAGAATTACAGGGTAAAAGAGATACCCCATTATAGAGAATGCGGAAATCCCGGCAAGACCTGCCGCCATAAGCATTTGAGCCCCGTAAGGCAAGATTCCCTGCACAATGCACGAAAAAGTATCGAGGATGCTTGCACTCTTTCTGGGATCGATTCCAAATTTTTCAGATATGTTCTTAGCCATTGCACCGATGGTGATAATGGCTATGGTATTGTTCGCCGTACACATATTGGCAAGACCGACCAGAAGGGCGAGGGTAAATTCCGCACCTTTGCGTCCCTTTATGTGGGCGGTCAATCCATTGATAATAAAATCCAATCCTCCGTAGTTCCGTATTAAGGCGAGCATCCCGCCGGCAAGGAGAGTCACAATGATAAGTTCTCCCATTCCGGATATCCCCTCTCCGGCAGCAGATAGGAATCCCATCCAACCGCAAGCGCCCGTGCATATCCCTATCAACAAATTAAGAATCAGCCCAATACTTAATACAACAAGTACATTCAAACCTATTATCGCAAGTATTATCACAACTAAATAAGGTAATATCTTGACTACGCTGAAATCACCGACAGGAACATCCACTCCCATCCTCATTCCTATGACAAGATAAATTGCAGTGACGACAATAGCGGCGGGGGCGGCAATCCAGATATTTGCCTTGAACTTGTCTGACATAGAGCATCCAAGGGAACGGGTGGCGGCAATTGTGGTATCCGATATGAAAGAGAGATTATCGCCGAAAAAGGCTCCGCCAACAATTATCGCAGTGACAAAACCGACATTGGCATCTGTGTTGACGGCTATGCCGGAAGCAATCGGCACAAGGGCCACAATCGTGCCCACACTGGTGCCTATGGACATTGAGATAAAACATGCCGCAATGAAAAGGCTCGCAAAAATGAGTTTTCCGGGGAGAATTGAGAGGGTAAAATTCACCGTGGCATCTATCGCGCCCATATTCTTGGCAGTACCGGCAAAAGCTCCGGCCAAAATAAATATCCAAATCATAAGGAGGATATTGGTGTCTCCCGCCCCCTTAGAAAAAATATCTATTCTGTCGCGAACAGAGCATCCGCGCCCCAAGACCATTGCATAGATAGACGCCAGCATAAAAGCCGACGCAACCGGAACTTTGTAGAAATCTCCTGCAACAATTGAAGTTATAAGGTAAATTGCAAGAAATACAATTATCGGACTAATCGCAAGCCAGCCGTTCATTTGACTTGGCGCACATTTGTTATTACCTCCATTCATGGCCGCAAAAATAGTCAAAAACATATCATTTTATCAAAAATGTATATCTTTGCAGTTTCCGTTGCTGCTCGGAATTCATCAGCAGCAAATTACTATTATGCAGGATATCAGAAATATAGCGATAATCGCACACGTTGACCACGGCAAGACGACCCTCGTGGACAAAATGATACAACAAGCCAAAATCATCCGTGACATCGAGAAATCAGGGGACTTGATTTTGGACAACAACGATTTGGAAAGGGAAAGAGGAATCACAATTTTGGCCAAGAACGTATCCGTTCCTTACAAAGGGGCTAAAATCAACATCATAGACACTCCGGGGCACGCCGATTTCGGAGGTGAGGTGGAGCGTGTGCTCAATATGGCAGATGGCGTTCTGCTCCTCGTGGATGCTTTTGAAGGGACAATGCCGCAAACCAGGTTTGTCCTCCAGAAAGCGATTGAAATGGGCAAGAAGCCGATTGTGGTCATCAACAAGGTTGACAAGCTTAACTGCCGCCCTGACGAAGTCAACGAGCAGGTTTTCGACCTGATGTTCTCCCTGAACGCCACCGAAGACCAGCTTGATTTCAAGACAGTCTATGGAAGTGCAAAACAGGGCTGGATGTCTCTCGACTGGCGCAAGCCCACCGACAACATCACTCCACTGCTCGATGTGATTATGCAGGAAATTCCGGCCCCCGCAGTTGTAGAAGGAACGCCCCAGATGTTGATTTCTTCATTGGAATATTCTCCCTATGTAGGTCGTATCGCCATTGGAAGAATCACACGTGGCTCACTCAAATCGGGAATGAACATATCCCTCTGCAAGAGATACGATATTATTGAAAAACAGAAGGTTAAAGACCTCATGGTCTTTGAGGGGCTTGATAAGAAAAAAGTCGCGGACGTGCAGTGCGGAGACCTCTGCGCAGTGGTCGGGCTCGAAGGGTTTGAAATCGGTGACACCATTGCAGATTTCGAGAATCCGGAGGCGCTCCCTCCTATTTCAGTCGATGAGCCGACTATGAGTATGCTCTTCACCATCAACGACTCTCCATTCTTTGGACAGGAGGGAAAATTTGTAACTTCAAGGCATTTGAAAGAGCGTCTCGATCACGAGTTGGAGAAAAACCTTGCCCTGCGCGTAAAGGAAGGGCAGACAACTGAATCGTTCGTGGTTTATGGTCGCGGAGTGCTCCATCTATCCATCCTCATCGAGACTATGCGCCGCGAAGGGTTTGAGCTTCAGGTAGGACAACCCAAGGTATTAGACAAGACAATCAACGGACAGCGCTGCGAACCTATTGAAAATCTTACGATTGAGGTGCCGGATGAGTTTGTGGGAAGAGCCATTGAGATGGCCACCCGTCGAAAAGGTGCCTTGATTCACATGGATTCTCACGATGGCCGCACACATCTCGATTTTGACATCCCTGCACGCGGATTGATGGGTTTGAGAAGCAACCTGCTCACCGCCACACAGGGCGAAGCGATTGTCGCTCACCGTTTTAAGGATTATGAACCTTACAAGGGGGATATTGAAAAGAGGGTAAACGGCTCACTTGTGGCAGCAGAAACCGGTATGGCAGTGGCTTACGCAATGGACAAACTTCAGGATCGCGGACGATTCTTCATCGATCCGGGCGAAGAGGTTTATATGGGACAGGTAATCGGAGAACATACACGCGAGCGAGACCTCACCATCAATGTCTGCAAGACAAAGAAGCTTACCAACGTACGCGCCGCCGGCACAGACGAAAAAGTGGTCCTTCCTCCCCCTATCAAATTCAGTCTGGAAGAAGCTTTGGAATACATTCAGGAAGACGAGCTTGTAGAAATCACCCCCAAATCGATGCGAATCCGTAAGATTCTCCTGGACGAAACTGCCAGAAAGAGAGCGAAAATGTAAAATAATTTTCATTTTATCGCCTTTTTTCCTACCTTTGTCGCCCATTTTGCAGTAAAAGAACTTATGAATGAGATTGTTATATCGGTAAAAGGTTTGACTTCCGAAGCACAAGCTTTTCATTTTCAGGTCGATACCAATTTCATGAAAAGTTTTGGAGAGTTGGTTCTCTCTGCAGATTGCAAAGCGGAAATTGTTGCGGCAAAGCGTGGCGATTGGATTGAAGCGAAGGTCAAAATTGACGGAAGCGTCGTTGTAGAATGCGACAGATGTCTGGATGAGCTTGTGCTTCCCGTAGCTGTTGATGAAAAGATGGCAGTGAGGTTTGACAAGAATCCTGAGAGCGTAGAAAACACCGATGACAACGTGTTGATTCTTCACGAAGGGGAAACATCAGTCGATTTCAGCCAAAGCGTTTACGATTTCATCTGCCTCTGCATACCATTGCAAAAAGTCCATCCGGATGGTGAATGCAATCCCGAGATGCTTGCAAGAATCGGGGCAGTTGAGCCGGAAAACAGAGCGGAAGATTCTCCGTTCAGCGGACTGAAGGATTTATTGGAAAAGAAAAACAATTAAAATATAGTTTAAAATGGCACATCCGAAACGAAAAATCTCTAAGCAGCGCAGAGATAAAAGAAGAACTCACGATGTAGCAGTTGTCCCCACTTTGGCAACTTGCTCAAACTGCGGCGCTACAGTGATGTATCACCACGTATGCCCTGAGTGCGGCTATTATCGTGGTCGTCAGATCATTGCAAAGAAAGCGTAATTCAAGTTCTACGCTGATTGAATCGTGAAGAGGGGGAGCTTACCCCTTTTTCACTATATGCTCTGGTAGTTCAACGGATAGAATGGAGGTTTCCTAAACCTTAGATGGCGGTTCGATTCCGCCCCGGAGTACTTCATTTCGCAACCCCCAAAACGATAGCTGCGCTATTCGTGGCGGAGGGATTCGACTGGATTGGCAGAGGCGGCGCGCCGAGCGGGGATAACTCCGGCCAATATACTGACCACCAGGCATATAATCACAGAAATCCATATCCAATTCCAAGGAATCGCAGCAGAACATTTCATTAAGAGTGCCGCAATGTTTCCGGCGGCAACCCCCAACACTACACCGGCAATGCACCCCCCTTGCCCCATCAGCACGGACTCTAAAAGAAACTGAAACCCAATCTGCCCGGAGGTTGCTCCGAGCGCCTCGCAAGTACCAATCTCCACAATCCTCTCGCGAACGGCAACTATCAGGATATTCATCAATCCGACGACTGAGCCGAGAATGGTGATCAATCCAACGAGCAACGCGGATGCCGAAAGGGCACCTTTCATATCCCCCAGAGTGCCGTCAATCCCCGAACTTGTATCAACAGAAAAGTCATTTTCGTCTGACGGAACAAGCCTTCTGATATTACGAAACAACGCAATCGCCTCATCTTTTGCATACTGCATATCGTCATAAGGAACGATTGCCGCCTCGTAAGAGAGTGTTTTGTCCGGGAAGCCATTCAGATAACACTGCAATGGAATCACCACGCTGTTGTCCATCCCTGCCGAAAACATAGCCCCCTTTTTGAGGAACACCCCTACAATCTTCAAGCTGACATTGCCAGCGATGAGCTCTTCTCCCAGACAGGAATCACCGCCGAAGAGGCTTTCCCTCAAACCGGCTCCGATTACACAAACATTATTGTATCCTGAGTCGTCACCTTCTGAGAACCATCGCCCCTCCGCAATGGATAAACCCTTGACATTCAAGTAATCACCTTTTACAGCATAGATATCCGAAACCGGAGCGCTCCGTACACCGCGCTTGTTTCTCACCTCTGCACCGGAATGTGTCTGCACATAGACGGCCTTTGCCGAAGGAACGGAATAAAGGGTGTAGAAATCACAAATCTCTTTAGCCGTGATGACAGTACGTTGCGAATTCCTCTCGTCCGGAGTATTTTCAAAAGAGGAATGGAGTGTAAAGCGTCCCGCCCCCATTCTGTTGAAAGTGTCCTCCACTGAGCTTGAGAGCGACTCGATTGCCGTCTGGATGCCGACAAGACACATGATGCCAAGCGCTATCATAGCCATAGTAAGCACAGAGCGCAACTTGTTTGAAGTGATTGACCTGAAAGCCGAACTGAAACTGTCTTTTAGCAGAGCGCCGTTGAATCTACCGCACATATCCTTCCTATTTTTTATTGACCTTGCAAAGGTAGCAAATGATAACTTATTTTGCAATAAATCCAAAAGGGCGTTGTAACTTTGCCGAGATAATATGTACGTTTATGAATAAAAAAGACAACAAGCGCCCACCTGTGACAGGCGAAAGGGGCGCAAACAGAAATGGAGGCCGCAAAACTTCTTCAAGCAGAAGTTCTTACGATAAACCAAGCCGCAACAGGGACGAAGGGCGCAGCTACGGCAGTCGCAGCGACCGTAGCCGCGTCATCCTGAGCGACAGCGAAGGATCTCCCCGCAAAAGAACAGAAGGCATCGCCCCCAAACGTGAAGGTTTTGCAGCAAGAAAAAACGCCGGCACAAGCAGTCGGAGCTACGGCAGTCGCAACGACCGTAGCCGCGTCATCCTGAGCGACAGCGAAGGATC
>JABUTQ010000044.1 GCA_021443605.1 Bacteroidales bacterium
ACAGCGGCATAACCATCTTTTTCAACTGTACGGATTTGCGTAACAACACACGGACCAGCCTCAATAACGGTGCATGGAATATTTTTTCCAGCGGCATCGAAAACGGAAGTCATTCCGATTTTTTTTCCAATTAATCCAGGCATTGGTAGTTAATTTGGTGTATATTAATTAGTTAATCTTAACCCGCCATTTTTTGCGGGCTGCAAATATACGACTTTTTTATTAAATACCAACAAGTTTTGAACAATTTATTTTTCGGCAGTGCATTTCGTACGGTGCTGAGATTCAATTCCCTTGCGAGCTTTGCGGGTGTCCATTTTCACCGGTGCGTTCACAAAGTCGGGGACATTGTACGAATATAGAGACGAGGCATAATACTCTTCGGGATTTTCCTGTGGAAGGAGGAAGGGCTTCGAGCAGTTTCCTTCAGCATCTATGTGGGCGATGTAAAGCCTTGTGTAGAGCCCGTCGTCCCTGCGAGAGGTGAAGACAACCCAACGGGAATTTGAGCTCCAGTTGTGGAAACTCTCCGTGTCGTCGCTGTTCAGCTCACTTGCCGGTCTCGCCTCCCCACTCTCCAAATCGAGCATCCAAAGTTCCGCCTCCTTGTGCCAGATTGTAAAATAGCCGTAGTCCGCCAAAGTGAACAGGATATGGCGGCCATCGTACGAAGGCCTTGCGCAGGTGGCACTTTCCCCGAGGGATGCGGCATCGAAAACGGTGCGAATCTCATCCCCGAAACGCCCCGTTTCAGGGTCAAAGGCGATGCTGCAGATGTTGTAGCGGAGGCTGTCGTACTCTTGCGGAAGGGGCTTGTTTTCCGCTCTGCTGAAATAAAGAGTGCGGCCGTCCGGTGAGAAAGCGGGGAGTGTCTCCAGACTTTCCGTACGGTTGAGCAGGTTGGAAATCAGCACTTTACGTGTTGAGGGCTGATAAACTATGATATCCGACTTGAAATCAAAAACTTCCACCCGCCTGTCGGCTGCCGTGTGGAATCCCTGCCGAGTGGTGTTTGTGGAATAGGCGATATAATCTCCCGAAGGGTGCCAATAGGGATACACGAAATTGCCTTCGGTGGAGTCTGTCGCCGTATCGAGAAATTCCATTGCAGAGGGGGTGCTCATAATCGTCGTGCCGTGTGCCCCTCGTATGTGCAGGCTCATCTTTTCGGGAGATGTCTTGTTGAAAGAGTGGCAGTTGACGCACATTCCGGGGGAGAGGGTGTTCTCGATTATAGCCTTCTCATTGAACGAAGAGAGCTCTCTTTCGTAAATCCCCATACGGCTGAAATATTCGTAGCCGGGGGCGATTTTCCTGTAGGCCACGCCATAATCGACAGCATCTGTGCTTACATATATCTTGAAGGGAGAAAACTCTTTCCATACGCCGGAGATTTTCGCCGAGACGGTCACCTCTATGCTTCCACCACCATTTTCCCCAAGGAGCTTATGCCATTTCTTTGACGGAATCCTGATATAATCCCCACTTACGGAAAAACTCTCATTGTTTCCCTTGAACACGGCCTGCACTTTAGTGCATCCGGCTTCCTCACATACAAAATTAAGCGGCGCAATAGTTTGTGGAACAGTTACTTCCGTATAATCGGGATAGATGAATGCAGTGCGAGGAACAACCTCTTGCGGCGAAATGTTTCCGCTGCAACTCCACAATGCGAGAGCCATCGCCATCAGAATCGTTTTTCCTTTCATAGTCGGTTACCTGTATAAATAATAGTACCAGAAACTGTGGCCATATCGTTTTTCAAGACTCTTCTTGGCATATTTGTTTGTGGCGTAGGTGCGGGCAAAATCAAGCATATCATCTACTTCGGTGCGGCTTACCGGCCAGGGGAGTTCGTCAAATTTGTCGTGATTTGCAGACCAGTCGAAAAGGAGTGCCTGCTGCCAGCTGCGACGAATTTTCGTCTCTCCGGCTAGGACCGATATCGGGATAAACTCCTTGAATTTCGTAAGATCCTTCTCAAGTAATTCATATCCAAGCAGATACTCGAGGGCCAAAGTGTTTTTGCCGTTATGGTCACAGAGCATTTTGCAAAGGGCGTCTTTGTCGGTTGATTGGCTTGTGAGAATATTTTGCTCCAAACGGTAATCTCTCAGATATTCCAAAGATGATATATCTGCCGTTTTAGCCCATTGTCTGTAAAACAAGGTCTTGCCGAGGATTGCCCTGTATTTTTTTGCCACAGCAGTCTCGCCGTTGAGGAGGTTCGTGATTGCGAGAGTCTTCATCAATCTGCCGCTCTTTGCTCCGTCCGGCAAGGTCTCCATCGCCTCAAAAGCGCATCGCTGGGCGGTATTGATAAGCCCGAGCCGCAGGTAAATTTCTATGGATGAGATAGATGAGATATAATTTGAACTCCAGTCGGGGAGCAATCCCTTCCCGCCGTTCTGGTAAAAGTCAAACATTCGTTCTCCCAATTCTCCGTTCATTCCCAATGCCAGATTGAGGCACGAGACCCCGAGTGGCGTATCGGGATTACTGCGTTCGGCCTTTTTTATTATCTCGTTCCATTTGCCGTTATGGGCAAGATAGTCATAACAATAAGCCTCTTCTGCCTTGAAGTCAAAAGAGAGGTAGTAAAATGTTGCGGACACTCCGATGGCAAAAAGCGCGACAAGCGGAGCAAATTTCTTTTGGATGAAAGACATAAGCGCCAGGGACGCCATCGAGGCAATCGGCACGACAAAAAGCAAAGCGGGGAGAGTGCTGGGATACCTGTAATAGAACACCCCTTGATACAGGCGGAGGGGAGAATATTGAAGCCCAAAAGAGGCAATGAACGGAACCGCTGCCGCAACTGCAACTAAGACGGCGGAGGCTCCACTTTTTCTCTTGCATAACATTTCTCCGGCAACCCAAAGGGCGAATAGGATATGCATCGGGCCGCATATCCAGTAAAGCGCGGCGACAAACAAAAGTGCAGTTGTAAAATTGCCTTTAGTCCGATTCTTCCAAAATGCTATCGCCCACACTATGAGCAAGAAAGATATGCTGTATGAGGGCAGCACTGAAATGTCGCACTGCATCGCGGTGATAGCCGCAGCCGGAATGATTGCCGCCGGAGTCGGAATTATCCTATAAGATGCGAGCGCCGTGAGTAAAAATACAACGGCGATAATGGCAGCCCCGGCAATCGGATAGAGGAAAAATTGGGTAAGAAATTCTGCGATATATGCCGCTATTCCCCCGGGGAGGGACAGTCGCTCAAGCAGATAGCCCTTCCCGAAAAGGAACAGTTGCAGGTTTTCAAGAAAAGAGAGGTGATACGGTGCTGCAACCAGCCAAAAGACAAACACCGCCGCCGTGGAACACAGCAGGAACACCGGAAATCTTTTCTTGAAAACTTCCATTGCTAATATTTCATTACAGCATTCCAGAGGGCTCTGCGGAGCGTTCCCTGATTGTCATCTCCGTCGTAATCCCAAAACATCAGGCCTGCCATCCCTTTCTCTGCGACATATTTCCCTTTGAGATCGATGCTCCTGGCATTGTCGTAGCCGGCATAGTATTTCCCGTCCTTGGTAATGTACGGAACACACGCTGCGTCGTCCCAATTGTCTATCTTATAGCCGCTTCCAAGTTTGACAACATCCTTGTAGTCGATGACTCCGCCGCTGTTGAAGTCACGGCGTGCATAGAACGGTACTCCCATCACGAGCTTCTCCGGCTTGATTCCGGCATTGAGATAAACCTTCACTGCATTGTCGCAGTTGTAGGATCCGGTATAAAGTGCTGAGTGGTGATACGGAGCTGCCAACAGGTCGTAGGTCATAATATAGACGTAATCCACATAAGGGTCGCACCCTTTTATGTCGATATATTTCCAACCATCGCTGCCAACCGGTTTCATATCCTCGATGTATCCGGCGTACGAGAGTGAGAATCTCGAACCAAGAGCCTCGCGGAGGTCTTTCATCAGCAGCACGTGGTTTGCGACGTCCACCTGGGCATCGTAAGCGTTGCTGCCCCAAGTCATTCCGGGGAACTCCCAGTCGATATCGATTCCGTCCAGATTGTTGTTTACACAAAACGCGTAACAGTCGTTTGCAAATTTCTTGCGGGCTTCAGGGTCCTTTGCCAAGGCCGAGAATCCGCCACCCTTCACGTTGTCGTAATTATCGACGCTGTTTGTAAATGAAAGGACAATCTTCAAGTTCGGATTCTTCTTTTTTACCGCCATTACCTGGTCGAATCTCGATTTGTTCCCCTGAAGGCCAAATTTGATATATTTGTCACCGTCCATATAGAGTTCGGCAAAAGAGTAGTTGAGCTGCGTCACCTCGTTTGCGGCGGGGGTAGCAGTCCCGTAATAAGTGATATATCCTACTGCAACTTTTCCGTTTTTCTGAGGAAGCAGATCTTCTGTTTCAATCTCAGGCGCTTTCTGCCCCGGTTTGTAATTGTCCTCGGTACAAGCAGTAAATGCCAGTGAACCAATGATTAATAAGGATAATAAAGAACGTTTCATTTTTTGTATGTGAGTTTGATTGTATTAATGTTCTTATAAATCTTCGCGATATCTTTTGAATTATATTTTTCGCTCCTGTCGTATAGTTCGGGAATATTGAATGACTTGGTCATCATTTCATAATGGTCGGGATCTTTCTGCGGCAGAACAAATGGTTTCGTGCCGCCATTTTCCCCCATAAAGGATATATAAGGCCGCCCGAACATTCCGTCGTCTCTCTTTGAGGCAAAGCAGAGCCAAGCGCTGTTGCCGCTCCAGCAGTGGTAAGTGTCCGAGCCGGGGGCGTTTGTTTCCTCCATCAAAGACACTTCTCCACTCTCTATGTTGAGAAGCGCAAGGTCGGTCTCTCTGTGCCAGATTGGGAAAGTGCCGTAGTTTGATACGCTCATTACCAGATATTTGCCGTCAGGTGAGCATCTTGGGAAACTTACCGAGAGCCCTTGCGATGCAGCATCCCAGACAAGGCGGAGATTGTTGCCGAAAGTTCCGCTCTCGTGGTCGAAGTCTATCGCATAGAGGTTATAGTGCATCTGCATTGTCTCACGGGGCTGTTCGAGATGCTCTGCCCTCGCGAAATAGATGGTCTTTCCATCGGCCGAGAAGCAGGGAAAAGTCTCTTGCGTGGCCTCTCCGCGCACGAGAGGCGATGAGGTCACTGTCAGATTCTCAAAATCTATGATGATAAGGTCGCTCTCCTTGTCATACACCTCCATTCTGCCGTTTGGTGCTGAATGGAGTATCGGCACAATGTTGGCGGTGGTAAATACGCCGTATCGTCCTCTGCTATCTATCTCTCCATATACTGCAACACTCGTGCTGTCGGTTGAAGTGTTGATTTTCAGGAGTTTGTCTCCGTGAGTATAGATTGTTCCACCCCCTTTGCCGCGCACGTGCATAAAGTTGGCGGGAGTTTCTGCACGGTTTGAAACGTGGCAGTTCATACAGGCGTTCTCGGTGATGTTGTTATCTCCCATCAACCTCTCTTCAAAGCAGGTGATGTCCCTTTCCACAATGGTGAGCTTGTTCCACACCTCGTATGCCGGCTCAATCAGGCGGTAGCTCATGTATCGGTCTATAGTCTCGGGACGAATATCCCAGAAAAATGGTCCAATAACCCCTGAAGAGCTCTTCACCGATATTGATACTTTTCTCCCCTTCTCCGCTTCAAGCATCTTTTTCCATTCTTTAAGGGGGAAACGCAACTGCCCGTTATGTCCTTTGAATGTATATGTACTTGTCCCCTCGATAGTTACAGCTATCTTGCCTGCTCCGCCAATCTTGAAATTGAGGGGGGCTATATTGCAGGGAATCGCAATATTTGTGTAATCCGGCTCCATTTTTAGCGCCCCACTGTGTTCCGTGGTCGAGCAGGAGGAGATTGCAGAAAGGAGCACCACCGCCATTATCATCAATCGTTTCATTTCCGCTCCTCCAGCTCTGCAAAATTAAAATAATACCAATAACTTCCTTTCCACTTTCTGCAGTCAAGGCCTGTTGTGAAAGCGTTTGAATATGCCACGCAATCGTTCCAGGTATCAATGTCGAGATGATATTTCAAAAAATCTTCCTCGGGATTCACACTTTGGGCGACAATCATTGCAATTGCTTGTTTATAAAGCGTTTGAGGAGCTGTATAAGGCCGTCTTTTAAGATAATATTCCTCGTAGTCGCTCTTGAAGGAATCTAAATCCTTGTTCAGAAGGTGGAAGCAGAGCAGATAATCCACCACAATGGTGTTTGAGTAATCTCTCTCTGCGGCCAGGCGGCACGCCTTAATCCACTCGTTTGCGGCAAATAGCCTGTCAGTGGTGTCGTTGCAGGGATAGACCTCTTCCGGTGCCTCTGCATGGAGCTTCTCTAATTGTTGCAGTGTGGTTTCTGCCCATTTCCTGTGCGGAATGGAGCCTTTCAACTGCTTTGCAAACTTCTCCGCCAGTGCATAATTGTCTGTGGCAATGGCAGTTTCTACTAACCGCCTGGCTACCCTTGAAGACCTCTGGTATGGCGTTCCGCAAAGGGAGAGCAGCAGTGAGTGCTGTGCTTGTGAGTAGTCGCAGCAGGCAAGCAGCGGGTCGATGCTGAAAAGGATATTGATATAGCCGATGCCGGCATCAACTTTTTGGAACAATCCCCAATATGCAGGTTGATAGTATTTTAGCAGATCTTCTCCCAAAAGATTTTTCTTCGCCAGGGCGATATTGTAACAAGTTGTCGGAATGTATCTGTGGTATTTGTCATTCAAGGGGGCTTTTTCCAGAATCTTGTCCCACTGGCCGTAATATACCATCGTTGACATCCTATAGCAATAGTCGTCCGAGGGCTTGAAGGAGAAAATAGCTCCCCAGACCAAAGCCGCAGCGGCGGCGATATATCCCATATAGGGAATATAGGAAATCATCAACATAGCTTCAACCACCAAGTATATAAAAGTTGGCTTGAGAGAATAACCATCCAACAAGGGATATATATAAGCCTGGCGTGCCGTGAGATTATACAAGTTGTGGACCAAAAAAGGCATTGCGGCAATAATTGCCACCGAAAGGGCTGTTGTCGCTTTGAATCGCTTTGTCTTAATTGAGTCTCCGACAAGAAGTGCCGCATAGATTAACGAGTGCACTCCGAACAGGGGATAGAGGAAAATTTCCACCCCCTTAAATTTCCGTGTAGCATTGAATATCCACACCACCACTACGAGTGCGACTGTCATCGACACTGGATATTCAATATGGCAGCAAAGGGCTGCTTCCGCAATACAAACTGCTGATGCAGAAGTGATTGATGTGTGTTTGCGTAGTCCGTAAAACAGCAATATGATGAGCAGCGTGTAGATTACTGCCCCCACTGCGGGATACAAGAAAAATTGGGTAAGCCAGGCCCCCGCAATCTCAGCAATTGATGCCGGCCTTGAAAAGAATTTGCTCCAAAAGGAGAAATCGGAATTGAACAGGTTTATCTGTTCTTTGAGATGGATGTGCCCGTCTTGGACAAAGAAAAACCAGCACCACAGTGCGATTGGTGTCGCAATTTGTGCAATCAGATGCAGTGAAGTGGATTTTCTTTTGTTCATACATCAGTTTGGCGATACGCCCAGATTATCTCTTTCTCCTGAAATCTACCATATATCGTGTCACTCCGGTATCTTTAAAAAGGGTAAATTCGGCAGAATCAAATGCATTTTTCTGAGACGAAAGGATAAATCCTCCCATAAAATTTGGATTAGCAAGGATGAAATCTCGCGTGCAATCGTGAGCCACCTTGTCCAAAGAATCTCTAATTTCCTCACTTTCAGTTACTGAGAGAAGATCGCCTATTGCAGCCATATTCTCTTTCCAACGGTTGAGTGCATCGTTGAGCGGCGTGCCGCCACTGTAACTGATAGTGTCTATATGAACTTTCAAATTCCCCGGCTCAAGGGCAACGAGCAGTTGCTGATAATAGTTCCTGTTCTCTTTCGAGATGGAAATGTGATACATTTGCCCGGAGTCTGCAGGTACCTTGAAAGCAAAACGGCCGTCTTTCACAACAGCCTTTATTACAGTCTCTTCCGTAGGGTGAGGACGGGGTACCATATATATGTTCATCCCATCGAAGGTGTGGGGGCAAGTCCCTTCCACAACCATCACCGGAGCACTATGGGAGCACCCTAAGACAAATAGTGGAATCAGAAGAGAAATCAACTTTTTCATTACAAAAAAATAAGGGCCGACCGAGCGGCCGGCCCTAATCTAATGAGTAAGGTTTGTTATCTTTTGACCTTCTGAGCTTCAAGAACAACGCGCCAACCGCAATCGTCCCAGTCGCCACCGGCTCCCCAAGCACACCAAGAGGGGTCGTAGAGGGTCATATATTTGTCAGTGAGTCTGAGTACATAGTAAGCGCCTGATACACCGCAATCGCTCTTTCCTTGTGCAGGAATCATGACGTCGGTCTTCAATACACCTACCACTGCATCCTCAGGATGATCTTCGGCATAATCGAAATGGCCTTCTCCGTAAGTGCCTCTCTTGTTGCCGTTCTTGTCGTAAGAAACAGCCTTTGAGCCGTCATAGAAGAACTCCATAGTTTCATCCCCAACATCTTCGAAAGAGAAGGCTGCCCACCAAGAGATTCCGGTGAAAGACTCGGGAGTGTAACCTGCAGATGCATATTTCCAATATCCGTGTGCGCACATATCGCAGACTTTACCGCAATCTTTACGCAAGCCCCAAACCTTGGAAGCAGTCTTGTCTGCCTTGTCAACAGCGCCTGTGAGCCAGGTTGAAGACTCGAGGAATACGTTTGAAACGCTGAAGTACAACTTCTCGCTTGTAACGATTTTTCCTTCAGAGATTCCCTGATAATATACATAGAAGTCACCATTTGCCTGATAGGTGATTGTATTGTTGTCGCTGCCTACAATCTTTTCACCGGCACCCCACTGGAAATGCCAGTTGCCACCGACATCCTTGCGTGCGTTATTGAAAACGATGATCTGGTCGCCTTCAACAACACCGTCCATATTGGGGAACGGCTGCTCGATCGTGAGGGCTTTTGTGAGTTCTGCTGTAGAGATGGGAGTGCCTGCTCCATTTACATATTTCTCACGGAGAGATACGTCCTCGATAGGGTTGCAAGCAAGGAGAGATGCAGACAAAGCGCAGATTGATAATATCTTAATATATTTCATAATCGTTCGTTTTAAATGTTACATCTTTGTCCAATCGGTAAACATAGCTGAAGCGTCCCAGCCCGGATTCTGCTTGATGACACCGTCGCTGATGTCGATTTCATCCTGAGGAATCGGCCAGTATCCTTCTGTAGCCTTCAGACGGGCTGCATAGTCATACTTAACCATAGGGGTAACGACAGCTGCGTTGATAACGTCAAAGCCGGTCTGCTTGTTGAGCAACTGACCTGCATATTCGAGTGACGGGCCTGACCAGCGGAGGATATCCCACCAGCGGAGAGACTCGAATGCAAACTCGTAGCGGCGCTCGTTGCGGAGATTTTCCACAGAGTATGCAACGTCTGCAAGACCGCTGCGGTTACGCACTGCGTTGAGACCGGTATTTGTCTCTGTGAGCTCTGAGTGCATAAGGAGAACATCTGCAAACCTGATGTGAATCAAGTCGTAGTTCTGCAGAAGCTGGTTTGAAGTCATTGAAGACGAACCGGGGTATCTCTGGAGGTTGAATGCGTAGATATTGCCGTTGTAATATGAGTTGATGTTGATGTACTTCTTGTTGAAGTAACCGGTCTGCTCATAATATCTGTAAGAAACGGTGTAATCCGGCTCGCTGTCATCGAGCTTGCGGTCGAGGAGGATGTTTCCATCTACGTTGGGATCGTAAGCAGTGTAAGACCAGATACTACCTGTAAGACGAGGGTCTTCTTTCTGATCGGGATTGATATAAGCCTGTTTTTCAGACCATTCCTTCCATTCGTCAACCATTGCGGGAGATACAGGACCTGCACCCCAGCCGTTTCCGAAAGGATAGCTCTGCCTCTTGTCGAGGTTGTCGCCTGAAGGTGAATAGAACTGAGCCACAGTGTTTGAGAACTGAGTGTAAGTCCAGGTGCAACCCATATTGTGCTTGTTGGCAAAAATAGTCTCAGCAGCGGAGTTGTCTTCCCATTTGAGGTTGTGTTTCAAAACGTAGTTGTAACGGAGATCCTGATCGTTTGTCTCTGTCCACTGGTTTGAGTATGCCCAAAGGTTACGCTGATCCGTTACGAGTTTGTAGCCTGATTTTTTAATTACGTCGTCAAGCCATTCCACTACCTGAGCTTTTGAAGTTCCATCGGGGAGAGTTTCTTTTGCATAACGGCCTGTGTAGAAGAGATATACTCTTGCCATGAAAGCTTCAGCGGCATATTTGTTGGCGTGTCCGGTCATAGGAGAGCCCTGCATATAAGCAACAGCGGGAAGCAATTCAATAGCCTTTTTCAAGTCGTTCTCAATCAGTTGGTAAACTTCCTCGACGGTATTTCTCGGAATGTTTATGGCTTCGATGGTAGTCCTGACAGGAACACCTCCGAATACCTGAGCGAGTTCATAGTATGCAAAAGCGCGGAGGAAATATGCTTCACCAAAGCAACGGTCTTTCTCACTGTCTGAAGACCAAGATTTTACGTTGCCAAGGGTTGCAATCGCGTTGTTTGCGCGGTTGATGAGAGTGTAGCAACGGTCCCAAATACCGAGGAATCCGTTGAGGTTGTCCTTATAAAGGAGGAAGTTGGTTGCGCAGTTGCCTGAGTATGACAGGTTACCGCCGAGGCAATCGTCAGACGCGAGCTGTGCAATGTAGTACTCCGATGAATTTTCGGGAGATTCGAAGAGAAGGTGCGCGTAGATGGCTGTAATCATCTCGTTGGCATCCTTTTCAGTTTCGGGGAAGTTGGCGGTTGTTTTAGAGGTAAGATTCTCTGTGTCAAGCCAATTGTTACAACCTGCCAGCAGAATAACCGAGAATAAAATTGTAAATATCTTTTTCATATTCTTTGCAAGTCGTTTTAGAATTTAAGATTGAGACCAACCATAATTGTGCGTGCTGAAGGATAGTAACCAAGGTCAATTCCCTGAGCCCAAGCGTATTCGCCGTCTCCACCGTATCCGATTTCAGGATCCATTCCTGAGTACTTGGTGACTGTGAAGAGGTTCTGTCCTGTTACGAACAATCTGAGCTGTCCGAGAGGGATGTTCTTGAAAATCTTCTTGAAATCGCATCCAAGGGTAATGTTCTGGATCTTCCAGTAGTTGCCGTTTTCAATGTAAAGGTCTGAAATCTTGTTCCAGTTGTTTGAAGATGCGCTTGAAAGACGAGGGAACTTGTTAGACGAGCCTTCTCCTGTCCAACGCTGATAAATGTCAGTTGTAAAGTTGTTCAGAGGAGAAGAAGAGAAGTCGCGGTAGCATTTGAAAATCTCCTGTCCGAGAGCAGCGTAAGTTGTAACTGCTATGTCGAGCATTTTCCAACCGAAGTCGAATGAGAAACCGATTGTCCAATCAGGGTGGGGACTACCAAGCATTGTACGGTCTTTTTCGTCAATCACACCGTCTTTGTTGGTGTCAACGTAGATAACGTCACCAGGCTGAGTCTTGTCTCCATTGATCTTGGCTCCGGTGTAGGCGTCTATCTCTTTCTGGTTCTGGAAGATACCTGCGGTCTTGTAGCCGTAGAAGTAACCCATCGGGTAACCAACTTCTGCGCGGAAGAGCTCTTCTGCACCTTCCCAAGGAACGCTTGTAGTACCGTGGATGATACCGTCGGCATTGGCAATCTTGGTAACGCGGTTCACATTGTGAGCTGTGCTGACGTTGAAGTCATAGTACAAGTCTTTTCCGATTGATTCATTCCAGTGGAGTCCAACTTCAAAACCGGTATTGAGCACGTCACCACCGTTTACGCTTGCTGCAGATGCACCGTATGAGTAAAGAACAGGTGCAGTTACGAGCCAGTCTTTTGTGGTCTTGCGATACCAGTCAGCTTCGAGAGAGAGGCGGTTGTTGAAGAATCTTGCATCCAAACCGATGTTGATCTGCTCTGAAGTTTCCCAGCTGAGGTCGGGGTTGGTGAGGCGGTAAGCGTAAGAACCTGTGCTGATGTCAGATTTGAGGGCCTTGTCACCAAATGAATATCCGCCGTAACCTGCATTCGAAGTGATGAGTGAGAGCCACTGGAATCCTGATACGGAGCAGTTACCGTTCTGACCCCAAGAAGCGCGGATTTTCAAGAAATCGATTGCGTTTACGTTGAAGAAGTCTTCGTTAGACATTACCCAACCTGCTGATACTGAAGGGAAGAAGCCCCAGCGATGTCCGCGTGCGAATACTGAAGAAGCATCTGCGCGGAGGATTACTGTTGCCATATATTTCTCTTTGTAGTTGTAATTGGCACGACCGAAGAATGAGAGGAGTTTATAAACCTGTGCAGGAGAACCGCTCATTGTGGCTGAACCTGAAACAGATGAAACGTTGCTCAAGTAAGCGTGCTTGAGGTCGTTGAAGTTTGAATTCTGGTTTGTTGCCGAGAGAGATTCACCCATTGAGTATTGCTCCATAGAGTGACCAATTGTGGCATCGAACGAGTGATCCTCAACCTTGCCGGAATAAGAAATGGTATTTTCCCAAGTCCAGCGGTTGTAGAGTGATTCAGACTGTGATACCTGGTCGTAAGCGTAAGCCACACCTTCCGTCAACTGGTGAACGGGGATGTAAGATCTTGAGCTTGAGCCGTTCATCATATAACCGAACTGTGATTTCAGTTTGAGGTCCTTGATAGGCTGCAACTCTGCGAATACGCTTGACTGGAGATAGTGACTCTTGCTCACATTTTGGTTCATATAGTAATCCAAATATGCGATAGGGTTCTTTGAAGATGAGTTTGCAGTATCCCAGTTATAACCGTTGGCTTTCTGATCTGCTAAAACGTAATAGTTGCCTTCAGAGTTGTATGCACGCATCAGAGGGCTCATTACCAACATATTGTGAACGCCGTTCCAATAGATACCGCCTGTTCCGAACGAACCCTTTGTCTGAGAGAATCTGTAATTGATTGTCTCACCGACTGTCAGGATGTTGAGATCGTTCTTCTTGAAGATAACGTGCTTTGAATTGACGCGGAAGTTGTAGCGGTCCATGTGAGGAACTGCTGTGGGAACTCCCATTGTTGCGTCCTGGCCTGTATATGCAAAACCAAGGGCGAAAGTAGACATTGAGTTACCGCCGGTCACGTTCACTGCGTGATTGTGTACAGAGGCATTCTTGTTCAAGATTTCCTTGAGCCAGTTTGTACCTGTCCAAGTACCGTCGTTGATGGCCTTGAGGTCAGCTGCGGGGAGGTAAGTTTCCCATTTGTTGGGCTCGAGACCATCCATTACTCTTGCTTCGTCCTGAATTGCCATATATTCCTGTGCAGTGAGCACTGTAGGGAGCTTGTAGATGTTCTGGACTCCGAAGTAACCGTCATACGATACCTCAAACTTGCCTTCTCGGCCTTGTTTTGTGGTAACGAGGATGACACCGTTTGCTGCACGTGTACCATAGATAGCTGCAGAAGCGGCATCCTTGAGCACGTCAACACGCTCAATGTCTGAAGGGTTCAGACCGTCGAGGCTACCACCTGCCACACCGTCAACTACAACGAGAGGTGCAGAGTCGCCGGTAGTACCGAAACCGCGGATGTTAACTTTGAATCCAGACTGGAGGAAACCGTTGTTTTGAACGATGTTCACACCGGGAGACTGGCTTTGGAGGGCGCTCATTACATTGGTTGTGCTCAACTTTGCAATGTCGTCGCCTTTTACTTGGAGAGTGGAACCTGTCACAAGTTTTTTCTTCTGTGTGCCGTAACCAACAACTACGACATCTTCGAGAAACTCAACGTCGGCTTCGAGGACAACGCGGATGTCAGCGTTTTTGCCGACTGTCACGTTTGCCGTCTTGTATCCAATCATTGAGATTGTGAGAGTTTTCCCAGATGCTACATTGATGGTGAAGTTACCATCAATATCAGTGGAAGTACCTGTCTGTGTGCCTGCAACAACCACGGACGCAGCCACGATGGGCTCGTTGTCGGTATCGACAACTTTACCTTTTACCGTAATGTTTTGGGCAAATGAGAAGATGCTTAGACTGAGAAACAGAATTAGAGTTAGTGCTTTTTTCATCATCTCTTTGGATAGTTTGTTTTTCATAAATTGCACGAAGGTACTGCTTCTTTCACTAAAATACAACTTTAATTGCATTTTAGAGCACATTAGTATCATTTTGTTATAAAAAAAGGCAAGGGCTGAACCCCCTGCCTTATTGTTCAACATTATCCCTAAAATAGGTATATTATTATAACATAGTTATTTGCACCATTTGTCCAACCAGTTGAAAACTTCGCGGTGCCAGAATACAGAATTTTGCGGTTTCAGAATCCAATGGTTCTCATCCGGGAAGAGGAGCATCTTGCTGGGAACACCCATCATCTGGGCGGCATTGAAAGCTGCCATTCCCTGATCGACCGGCACGCGGTAGTCGAGCTCTCCATGTGTCACCATTATAGGAGTGTTCCAGGCGGGAACCTTCAGGTGAGGAGAGTTTGCATAGTGGCGCTTTGCTATAGGGTTGTCGCTCCAGGGAGATCCGCTCATATAAGTTTTGGGTCTGGCAATACCTCCGTTGTCCCAGTTGGGGAACCACATCTCTTCCGTCTCCATATACATGTGATCTTGGTTGAATATTCCGGCGTGTGCCACGAATGCGCTGAAGCGGTTATTGTGTATTCCGGCAAGATTATATATAGAGTATCCTCCGTAGCTTGCCCCCATTGCCGCCATCTTTCCGACAAAAGGCTCGGCTTTAAGTGCATCGGCTGCAGCGAAATAGTCGCGCATATTCTGCCCGCAGTAGTCTCCGCTGATCTGTTCGCACCATTCTTGTCCAAATGCGGTGGTACCGTGGCGGTTAGGCAACACGACGATATATCCCTGCGATGCCATCAGTCGGTAGTTCCAACGGGTTGACCACCCCTGGCTCAAAGTCCCTTGAGGGCCTCCGAGGCATATTAGAATGGAAGGATACACCTTGCTCTTGTCGAAATTTGCGGGATAGAGCACCCAGGTGAGCATCTTGCCGCCGTCGGTAGTCTTGATCCAACGCTCTTCGATTGTAATCTGTTCCAGATTTGCGAGAATCTCGTCGTTTTCGTGGGTAAGCTGTTTCCAGGTGCCGTCGGCAACGTTCATAGAGATGATTTCGGCCGGGCGCTGCATACTGGTATTGGTGGTGATGATAGTCTGAGGAACCCCTTCACTGTTGCAAAGGAGCTCTCCGACACCGGCAAAGTCAAACCACTCGTGAGGAATCGAAACACGGCTGCAGACCCCGTTGAGGTCGCTTTTCCATATCTCCTGTACTCCCTCGACAAGGGATGCGAAGTAGATTTCCTTGCTGTCTGGTGTCCAGACAGGGCCGTCAACATTGTATTTGAAGTTGGCTGAAAGCTCTTTCTTCCCGCTTCCATCTATATTGGAAACAAACAAGCGTACCTTATCTGCCTCATACCCATCACGTTCCATACTCATCCAAGCTATCTTGGTGCCGTCGGGAGAGATTGCCGGATTAGTGTCATAACCCATCATCCCTTCTGTGATGTTCTTGTGAGTGCGCTCACCTATACTATAAATGTAAATGTCCGTATTAGTGGAGAAAGTGTATTTCACTCCGGTCAACTTGCGGCAAGAGTAGGCGAGGAATTTTCCATCGGGGCTCCAGCTGAGCTGCTCCAATCCTCCGAAGGGGAGGGTGGGCAGTTCGTACGGCTCGCCTTCGAGAATATCTGTGACTTTCCCAATCTTGTTTCCGTCAAAAGATGCGATAGAAGTGTGGGGAATTGTCTCCACGAAATGATCCCAATGGCGATACATCAAGTCGTCAATCACCCTAACTGTGGCTTTTTCCAAATCCGGATGAACATCAGTAGGGGCTGTAAAACTCTTTATATCAGAACTGTATATCAGCATTGTCCCATCGGGGGAGAATTTGAACTCTCCGATTCCGTTCTCGGCCTCCCCGGCGCAGACGCTGCCCGTGCCGTCGGCATTCATCACGAAAAGTTTTCCTTTCTGAAGATAGGCAATCTTCTTTCCTCCGTCAATCCAGCGGGCGTTGCTTGCACTGGCGCTGAAATTGGTGAGTTGGCGAAGGTTGCTTCCGTCAATATCCATAAGATAAAGGTTCCGAAGACCCTTGTTCTCCTCTATGCTTGTGTAAGAAATCCCGAAAAGGATTGTCTTTCCGTCGGGTGACACTTGCGGGTCGGACACTTTACCCAAACGGTGCATAACCTCTGCAGTGAAGTGGTTTCCGGCCTCGACAGAGGTCATCTTCTTTATATTTATAGGTGTAACTGTTTCTTTTTCTTCTGTGCAGGATACCATTATTCCCAATAGTGCTATAAACGCAAATATCTTTTTCATATTCGAGAGTTATGAGTTCATTTCTTTTTCAACATCCTCGACTGTGATAGGAAGACGCTTTGAGCCGAGCAGGCGGCAGCCGTCGGGAGTGATGAGAAGGTCATCTTCGAGACGAATGCCTCCAAAAGTGTAGTATGCTTTAAGTTTCTCGAAATCAATGTATTGAGCGTTTGTCCCATTTGCTTTCCACTGCTCTATCAAAGCAGG
>JABUTQ010000323.1 GCA_021443605.1 Bacteroidales bacterium
CCATATTTTGCCACCGCTGCCTCGGTCGCTGCCTTTATTATGCCGTTATCCTCACAATGTGCCATCACAAGTGCGGGAGATTCTTCAAAGAGACGATGGATTGCAGCCTTTCCATCCATCAGCAGGTTGCCGGTAGAAGAGCCAAGAAACACTTTTACACCGGGAATATGGCGAAAATCAGCCCGTTTCACTTCATCAAGGTTATTGTTTGTGCCACCAAGAAAGAATGAATAATTGACGGTGGAATCTCTCTCGGCTATCTCAAATTTATTTTCCAAGGCATCAAGTGTGACGGCCGCGGGATTGTTGTTGGGCATATCAATATAAGAAGTGACACCGCCAAGAGCAGCCGCAGCACTCTCCGAGGCAATGCATCCCTTTTGGGTGGATCCCGGCTCACGAAAATGGACGTGTGTATCTATCACTCCAGGGAATACATACAGCCCGTCGAGATCGAAAATTTCTTTATCCGATGACAATTCACTTCCCGCGGGGAGAATATCGACAATAAAATCCCCTTCGACGACGATATCTCCCTTGAAGATACGACCATCGTTTACAATGTTTCCGTTACGTAAAATCATATTATTTAACAGGTCTGATTTTCCTGAATCTGAGTTTGATAACTCCCCAGAATGCCTCTCCAAATATGCTGCTGCTCATTTTAGATGTCCCCTCTTTCCTGTCTTCAAAGATGATTGGAACCTCCTTAATCTTGAACCCGAGCTTGTAGGCATTATATTTCATTTCTATCTGGAAGCCGTATCCGCGCATTTTTATACGTGAGAAGTCTATGGTTTCCAGAACTTTGCGTCTGTAGCACTTAAAACCGGCAGTGGTATCGTAAACCTTCATCCCGAGGACTGTGCGGACATAAGCCGATGCATAATACGACATAATGACACGCCCTATCGGCCAGTTAATGACGCTGATGCCGTTGCAATAACGGGAGCCGATGGAGAGGTCCGCCCCCTCTTCAGAGCAAGCTTTGTACAAACGGGGGAGGTCATCCGGATTGTGGGAAAAATCGGCATCCATCTCAATGACATAATCATATCCGTTGTCGATTGCCCACTTGAAACCGGTCATATATGCCGTCCCCAACCCCTGCTTTCCGGAACGCTCCAAGATGAAAAGGGAATCGGGGAACTCTTTGATTAGCCCTTTTACAATGGAAGCAGTGCCATCGGGCGAGCCGTCGTCTATTACAAGGATATGAAAGCCGTCTTCAAGAGAAAACACTTTTCTGATGATTTTTTCTATGTTTTCCTTTTCGTTGTATGTTGGAATAATCACAACTTTTCTATCGCTATTCATATCCTTATTCTTAAAAGTCAACCTATCAAAGGTAAGCGTTTATTTTCAAAAAATCAAACTCAAGCCGATTCTCTGCCGTTCCAAATCCACCTCAACCACCTTAACTTCAAGCTGTTGGTGAATTTTAAGAATATCGGAAGGGGAAGACACACGCTTGTTGGACATTCTGGAAACATGAATCAGCCCGTTTTGCTTTATGCCGATATCCACAAAAGCTCCGAAAGCGGTGATGTTTGTAACGATTCCCGGAAGGACCATCCCCACTTTCACGTCTTCGATATTTCTTATCTCTTCCGAAAATTCAAACACTTTATATGTGCTGCGAGGATCCCGCCCCGGCTTTGCAAGTTCACCCATAATATCATTCAATGTAGGCATTCCCACGCCATCTCCCTCATATACAGATAAATCTATAGATGCTCTCCTGGTTTCATCCTTCATCAGCTCGGATACGGTAACGCCGGCATCGGAGGCCATTTTCTCCACAAGGGCATATCGCTCCGGATGAACTGCCGAATTGTCAAGAGGGTTATCGCCATCAGGAATTCTGAGAAATCCCGCACATTGTTCAAATACCTTGGCACCGAGACGTTTGACTTTCAACAAATCAGCCCGTTTTGCAAAAGCCCCATTCTCTTTCCTATAATCAACTATGTTTTGGGCAAGAACAGGCCCGATACCAGAGACATAGCTCAACAGATGCTTGCTTGCGGTGTTGAGATTGACCCCTACGCTATTCACACAACTCTCCACAGTATTGTCAAGTGTCTCTTTAAGAAGCGTTTGATCCACATCGTGCTGATACTGCCCCACCCCTATCGACTTGGGATCTATTTTCACAAGCTCGGCAAGGGGGTCCATAAGCCTGCGGCCGATGGATACCGCACCACGGACAGTGACGTCGTACTGGGGGAACTCCTCGCGGGCGACGGGAGATGCAGAATATATTGATGCTCCGTCTTCTGAGACAGAGAAAACCCTGACACCCTGGGGAAGTGCTATTTTCTTGATAAATGCTTCCGTCTCACGCCCCGCAGTGCCGTTTCCTATAGCAATCACCTCTATCTTATAGGCCTCCACCATCTGCGAGATTTTCTTTATTGCCATAACCTTCTCGCTTACAGGAGGATGAGGGTATATTGTATCATTGTGGAGAAGATTTCCCTGCTCGTCGAGGCACACCACCTTGCACCCTGTCCTGAATCCCGGATCTATAGCAAGTGTCCTTTTCTGTCCGATTGGGGGAGCAAGCAGCAACTGTCGGAGGTTTTCACCGAAAACTTTGATTGACTCCAAATCTGCCTTCTCTTTGGCGGCCTTCAATGTCTCGTTCTCGACAGATGGATGGAGCAATCTCTTGTAGGAATCATCTATCGCGCTGTTTATCTGTTCTTTAAAAGGATAAGGATATCGTTTTGAGCCATCATAAACCCTTCGCGAAATCCGCTCTAATGCATAATCCTCCTTCACATCCACTTTCACGTTCAGCACCCCTTGAGCATTGCCTCGCAATATAGCCAACACCCTGTGCGACGGCATACGGTCTATTCTTTCGCTGTAATCGAACCAGTTACGATAGTTTGAAGCATCTTCTTCGGCATCCTTCCCTTTTGCCACCTTTGATACAACAGTTCCCCATTTGAGATATAAATCCCTGAGATCTTTTCTCACTGGAATCATCTCGCTGATGCGCTCGGCTATGATGTCCCTCGCACCTGAAAGGGCATCATCTATATCGGATACTTCCTTGTTTAAGAATTTGATCGCAATCTTTTCGGGAGTGTCACCTTTACAGGAGAGAATCGCCTCAGCAAGAGGCTCAAGCCCTTTCTCCCTTGCGACCGAAGCCCGTGTTTTTCTCTTGGGACGATACGGCAGATAAATATCTTCCAATGTCTGCGGATTCACCTCATTTTCAATGGAATGACGAAGCTCATCCGTGAGTTTTCCCTGCTCTTCGATACTTTTGACGATTGCCGACTTTCGCTTGTCGAGATCAGCAAAGAGGAGATAATAGTGCTTAACCTCAGCAACCTGGGTTTCGTCCAATGCTCCGGTCCTCTCTTTTCTGTAGCGGCTGACAAACGGAATCGTTGCACCTTCATCGAAAAGGTCGCAGCAATGTCTCACCTGCCAATCCTTGACACCCATCAGGGAGGCGATATGGTTCACGTATAAATCAGTCATGGGATACCTGTTGAAGTTGTTCTCTGTATGATGAGAATATTTTTGATTTCGAAACGAAGCCGACATACACACCGTCGGCATCCACTACGGGAAGATTCCAAGCCTGAGACATTTCAAATTTGCGCATTACGCTATCCATCCTTTCATCATTCCGCACAGTGACCGGCGCCGGTTTCATAAGATTATATACAAAAACCTTGTCGTACATATTCCTCTTGAACATACACTCCCTGATATCATCCAGAAAGACAGCACCTTGAAAAACATAATTGGAATCTACGACGGGGAATATGTTCCTATGCGATTTTGCCACCACCCCCACAAGGTCTCCAAGCGTATTGTCAACGTCTATTGTAAGAAAATCTGTCTCTATCACGTCATCTATCCTCATAAGGGTAAGAACTGCCTGGTCGCTGTCGTGTGTCAAAAGTTCCCCCTGCTGGGCGATGCGTTTCGTGTAGATGGAATATTGCTCAAAGAATCGGATAGTCGTGAAAGAAACAGCCGCCGTGGTGATTAGTGGGATAAACAAATCGTAACCGCCTGTCATTTCGGCAATTAGAAAGATAGCCGTCATTGGTGCCTGCATTACACCTGCCATAAGTCCCGCCATACCGACAAGGACAAAATTCGCCTCCGGAAGTGGATGCAGGCCTGTCAGATTTATAAACCTTGCCACTACGAAGCCGGCAATTGCACCTGTAAAAAGCGTAGGACCAAACGTACCGCCGACTCCGCCCCCCGCGTTTGTGAAGGCCGTGGCATAAACCTTTGCAAACATAATCGCCACGAAGAATCCCAACACCACCCAATCGTTATGGCCGAAGAGCTGTCCCATAGACTCAAGGGGATTATTATTCAGCATAAGTGTAAGTGAATCATATCCTTCGCCATAGAGGGGAGGAAAAATGAATATCAGAAGGCCGAGAGCACTGGCACAAAGGCCCCATTTCAGATAGGGATTCTTGAATTTGCGGAGTTTGTCCTCAATCCTGAGTGTTGTGCGGGTAAAATACAGGGACACAAATCCACATACAATCCCAAGGATGATATAATATGGGATATTGCCCAGCATAAACGTCTCTGTGGTGCTTTCGAACGTGACTGCATTACCAAGAAACATATAGGAGACCATAGTTGCCGTGAGGGTGGAAAGGAGCAGTGGCAGCATAGAGGTCATCGAGATATTGAACATCAAAATCTCCAAAGTGAACAGGACTCCCGCCATCGGGGCCTTGAAGATACCGGCAACGGCACCGGCAGCCCCGCACCCAAGAAGAATCGTGATATCCTTGTAGGGCAATTTCATGCGCCGCCCCACATCCGATCCGATGGCGGCTCCGGTATAGACAATCGGCGCCTCAGCCCCCACCGAACCACCAAAGCCAATCGTGATTCCGCTCGAAACAACCGAAGACCAGGTATTGTGTCTTTTTATTCTCGATTCGTTCTTAGATATGGCCAGAAGCACTTTTGTGACACCGTGTCCGATATTGTCTTTAACCACGTATTTCACAAACAGATACGAAAGAATCATACCTATGCCAGGATATAAGAGATACAACCATCCGGCTGCGGGTGTTTTAAACCAAGACAAAAGGCCAAACTGGATAAGTTCAATGAACTTTTTCAGCAAGACAGCAGCCAATCCGCTCGAGAGGCCGACGACTACTGCCAATATCAAAAGCAAAGTGCGCTCAGGCATAGACCTGAACGCATTGCTTGCTTTGGAGAATATGTTTTCGCTATTCTTCTGTTTCATCATCGGGTGCCCCGGCAAAATCTCCGTCTTCAGCGGGAAAACCTTCATCGCCTCCCTCGGGTTCATCGTCATCAGCGCCATCATTGAAGAGATTCTTCTCCATCTCGTCAATGTCATCTGTATGGACTTTTATCCTCACGAGATATACGGCATCTTCGGTTTCCAAAGAAACAACGTGGAAGAATGTCCCATCCGGCTTGTCAACTTTAAAGATATCGCCCATATAGTCGGCATAACCATGCGGATATTTTTCCATAAAGGCTTCCTGGAGCTCCGGGAACATATTCTCGTAGTTGATTACAAATCTCTTTTTGTTGTTTCCTATTCTTTTTGCCATTTGATCTTATTTTTAGTGGCACAATAATAGGGTATTTTTTTTAATTATCTGCCAAAAAAAATTATTTGTTGAAAAAAAATGATTTCTGTCGCTTTTTTTTCTCAATATCGCGCTCTACAAACACCGGTTTGAGGTTTTTGGGGTCCATTCCGGTGTAAAACATAACCGATGAAACCGTCATTGGAGTGGGGGTAAAATCCTGCACCTGCTCCATATACAGTCCATCCAGATTCTTGTTTTTGGATAGTGCCACCATATCTTCCATCCGGCATCCGGGATGGCCTGAGATGAAATATGGGACGAGCTGATATCTCAAATTGTGCTTGCGGCATATTTTGTCGAATTTCTCCCGAAGGACCACAAAAAGGGTGAAAGGTGGTTTTCCCATCAGAGCAAGGACATTGTCACGGGTATGCTCCGGAGCCACTTTCATCCTCCCCGAAGTGTGGTTTATGACCACCTCTTCCAAATATTTCTCGGAAGAATTGTCAACATAGCCGCTTTCGTCGAGGAAAAGGTCGTATCTGATGCCGCTGCCGATATACGAATGTCGTATCCCCTCCACTTTGGACACGGCACTGTAAAGTTCCAGCAACTGTTCATGAGAGCGATTCAGATTCTTGCACGGACGAGGGAAGAGACAAGATTGTCTTGCACACTTTTCACAAAGAGCTGTGTCGTGTCCGTGCATCTTGTACATATTGGCGGTGGGAGCGCCCAGGTCCGATATATTGCCCTTGAAATCGGGTAAGAGAGAGAGTTTTTCCGCCTCCGAAGCTATTGATTTTATGGATCTTGACTGGATAAACTTCCCCTGATGGGCCGCTATTGTACAGAAATTGCAGCCGCCGAAACATCCGCGATGTGTCGTGATGGAGAACTTTATCATATCGTAAGCGGGAATGCGCTTCCCCTTGTACCGCGGATGGGGCAGTTTTGTAAAAGGGAGCGCGTAAATGGCATCCATCTCCGCTTCCGTTGCGGGAGGATAGGGAGGATTGATGCAGACATACATCTCACCGCACTTCTCCACCAAGATCTGTGAATGCATCCTATTTGCCTCACGCTCAATTATATTGAAATTTTCGGCAAATTTTACTTTGCTTTTGCGACACTCTTCGAACGGGTGGAGCAGAATCTTATCCTCATCGGGAATTTCTTTTGAAAGATATCCCAATTGGGGAATTCTGCGAATCTCTTCTTCCGGTGCTTTGCGGCCAATGGCTTGGGCTATCGCTGCAATCGGTCTCTCCCCCATCCCCCAAATAAGATAATCGGCCTTAGAATCAACCAATACAGAAGGTTTTAGCGCATCCTGCCAATAATCGTAGTGAGTAAATCTGCGAAGAGAAGCCTCGATTCCTCCGATTATTACCGGCACTTCCGGATATAATTCTTTGAGGATACGGGTATAAACCGTGACGGCATAATCCGGACGATACCCCGCCCTCCCTTCGGGGGTGTAGGCATCATCGCTGCGAAGGCGCTTGGCTGCAGTGTAGTGGTTGACCATCGAGTCCATCGCACCGGCCGAAACGCCGAAAAAAAGATTCGGTTTTCCCAATTTGCGAAAATCCCGCAAATCGTCCCGCCAGTTTGGTTGAGGGACCACGGCCACTTTGTATCCGTGGCTCTCAAGCACCCTGGCGATGACCGCCGTCCCGAATGAGGGGTGATCGACAAAGGCGTCGCCGGAGAAGAGGATTACGTCTATCGAATCCCATCCCAATGCGGCAACTTCCTTTGCTGTAGTCGGAAACATAATTTACATCCTTTCGGGAAGGGTGATGCCGAGAATATCCATAGCCTTCACCAAAACCTGTGCGATTACTTTTATAAGCACAAGCCTCTGAGCTCGGGCAGCGGTATCTTCCTCCTTGAGGATTGTGACGTCATGATAATACTGGTTGAACTCCTTTGCCAGCTCGTATGCATAATTTGCCACGAGAGCGGGAGAATGTGCAGCCCCAGCCTCTGCAATCTTTGCCGGGAATCCGACAAGAAGTTTGATGATATCTATCTCTTTGTCAAGAAGCTTTGCACCGGTAACAGCCGGAATTATCCCCTGTTCCTCACCTTTTCTCAAGATTGATTTGATACGGGCGTGGGTATATTGGATAAACGGGCCGGTGTTTCCGTTGAAATCGATGGACTCTTTGGGATCAAAGAGCATCGTCTTGCGGGGATCCACCTTGATTATGAAATACTTGAGAGCTCCGAGACCGAGCATTCTGAACAAAGCGTCCTGCTCCTGTTCCGACATCCCTTCCAGTTTGCCGAGGGCGAGTGAAGTCTCTTTTGCAGTTGAATACATCTTCTCTATGAGATCATCTGCATCAACCACGGTTCCCTCGCGCGATTTCATCTTGCCTTCGGGTAGTTCCACCATACCGTATGAGAGGTGATAGATGGCATCAGCCCAGTCGAAGCCGAGTTTGGAAAGGATGAGTTTCAAGACTTGGAAATGGTAATTCTGCTCATTTCCAACGACATATATCATCTCATCGAATTTGTACTCTTCGTGACGGCGTTCAGCTGTGCCCAAATCTTGTGTCATATAGACCGAGGTGCCGTCTGAACGGAGAAGCAGCTTCTGGTCAAGCCCGTCGCCGGTGAGGTCGCACCAAACGGAGCCGTCTTCCCTCTTTTCGAATATTCCCTTCTCAAGCCCCTTCTGAACGAGCGCCTTCCCAAGAAGATATGTCTGAGATTCGTAGTAAATCTTATCGAAACTGATGCCCAGATTCTTGTATGTGACATCAAATCCGTCATATACCCAACCGTTCATCTTCTTCCAAAGCCCGACAACTTCGGGGTCGCCCTGCTCCCATTTGAAGAGCATCTGCTGAGCCTCTTTCAGACAGGTCGCCTCTTTTTCGGCAGCTTCCTTGTCAATGCCTTTTTCTGCCATTATCGCATTTACCTCTTCAGTGAGCATCTTGTTGAACTCCACATAGTAGTCGCCAACCAGGTGGTCACCCTTCTTTCCGGACGACTGTGGGGTTTCGCCATTCCCTCTCTTCAACCACGCGAGCATCGACTTGCAGATATGTATTCCCCTGTCATTTACAAGATTGGCTTTGATTACATTATATCCGTTGGCTTCGAGAAGTCTTGAGACAGACCACCCAAGAAGATTGTTTCTGATATGTCCCAAGTGGAGCGGCTTGTTTGTATTGGGGGAAGAATACTCAACCATCACGGTCTTGCCATTTGACGGATGTTGCCCAAAATCTTTTGTATCGACAATCTCTTTGAAGATATTTCCCCAGAAAGAGCCATCCATCTTTATGTTGAGGAATCCTTTCACAACATTGAAGGATGATACCTCGGAAGTATTGGAAGTGAGCCAATTGCCAATCTCTTGCGCCGTAATGTCGGGAGACTTCTTGGAAACTCTTGCCAAAGGGAAGACGACCAGTGTAACATCTCCCTCAAATTCTTTTCTTGTTGCCTGAAGCTGGAGCGAACCTGCCTCTACCTTAACCCCATACAGCGCCTCAACCGCCTGCATGGCCTTCTCAACTATAAACTCATTGGGATTTTTCATCGGATTTATATTCTTATCTTTTATAATTCAAAGGATGCAAAGTTACTTATTCTTTGTCTTTGCAAAATATTTTTTCATCTCCTTTTTGGCTTTTGGAGCAAGAATGAACATAGTCAGCATCGTCGGGAAAGCCATTAGGGCATAAGCCGTGTCAACGAGACTGATGGCAGTCTTGAGGGGAATCATAGCCGCAACCACAAGCATTGCAAGGAAAAAGTAGTTGTAATAGCCAGCCCGGTTTGCCCCAAACAGGAATCCGGTACATTTCTGACCATAATACGAATAGGAGAACATTGTGCTGAATGCAAACATCAGAACCATTGCAAAAAGGAGATATCGTCCCACGCCGGGGATGGAGGCATCAAAGGCATTGATGGCAATCTGAAGCCCCTGCATAGAATTCAAACCGCTCTCTTTCGGCAAAATGTCGGGATTGACATCTACCCCGATAAGGATTGCGATTGCAGTCAGAGTACACACCAGCCCGGAGTCTATCGAGGGGCCCAACATTGCCACAAGTCCCTCTCTGACAGGCTCATTGTTTTTGGAAGCTCCGTGCATCATCGATGCGGTGCCGACACCCGCCTCATTGACAAGTGCAGCACGCCTCACCCCTATCAGAGCCACGGCGATGACCGAACCGACGACACCACCAAGACTCGCTCTCGGAGAAAATGCCTCAACGACTATGCTTTTAAGTACACTCGGAACAGCGCCCAAGTGGGTAAACATAATGTAGAGCACAATAATGAAATATAGTGCCACCATAAGGGGGACAAGCCGCGTAGCCACCTTCGATATTCTTTTAATGCCGCCGACCACAACCAGGGAAACTATCGCACAGATTACCATACCAATGATGAATCTCATCATCAAAGTATTCTGTTCCGGAGCAAAAAATATCGTGGTAATCGATTCCGTCAGCTGATTCGCCTGAATAATGCAGAGCGTGCCTATCATCCCGAAAACCGAAAAGAATACGGCAAGTGGTTTCCATTTAGGGCCAAGGCCGGAAGTTATCATATACATAGGACCTCCCTGCACCTCCCCCGCCGAATCCTTCCCCTTGTACATCACCGCAAGCGTTCCCTCAAAGAATTTTGTCGCCATACCCACGATTGCGCTCACCCACATCCAGAAAATGGCTCCGGGGCCACCGATGGAAAGGGCTATCGCCACACCGGCAATGTTTCCCATCCCCACAGTTGCGGCAATTGCACTGGCAAGCGCCTCAAAAGAGCTGATCTGCCCTGCCGCGTCGTTATCCTTCATTTTCAGGGCCGATATAGCCTTACCATAATGTCTCAATGGCGCAAATCCGCTGTAAATCAAGAAGAACAACCCACCTCCGATAAGGAGGAAAAACAGGGGGTATCCACAGATGAAATCAGAAAAGTCCGCTATCCCTTCGCCGATGGCAGTCCAAACTCCGCTTGCACTCAAAAAGAAACTTAAAGTCCTAATTATCAAAAACTTATACATAATTTACTGAATTTCAGGAATTTGCAAAATTATGCAATAAATTTCACAAAAAAAAGCGGCCTGAGTTAACAGACCGCCTTTCACACACTGATTATTACTTAACCGAGGTAACTCTTGAGAAGTTTGCTTCGGGTGCTGTTGCGCAGACGCCTGATAGCTTTCTCCTTAATCTGACGAACCCTCTCTCTGGTGAGACCGAAATGCTCCCCAATCTCCTCGAGAGTCATCTCCTGACAACCGATTCCGAAGAAATATTTCACAATATCCCTCTCCCTTTCGGTGAGTGTTGACAACGCCCTGTCTATCTCCTTGTTGAGAGATTCGTTCACAAGGCCGCGGTCGGCGTTTGGAGAGTCATTGTTTACCAGCACGTCCAATAGGCTGTTGTCTTCACCATCCACAAAGGGAGCATCAACAGAGACGTGGCGGCCGGAAACACGAAGGGTGTCATTAATCTTCTCGCGCGGAATATCCAGTATCTCTGCCAGTTCCTCAGATGAAGGCATTCGCTCGTGTTCTTGCTCGAATTTTGAAAGAGCTTTGTTGATCTTGTTTAGCGATCCCACCTGATTCAATGGAAGACGGACAATCCTGGACTGTTCGGCAAGAGCCTGCAGGATGGATTGGCGAATCCACCACACCGCATACGAAATAAACTTGAAACCTCTTGTCTCATCAAATTTCTCGGCAGCCTTGATCAGTCCCAGATTTCCCTCGTTGATGAGGTCGGGAAGGCTGAGCCCCTGATTCTGATACTGCTTGGCCACGGAAACAACGAAACGGAGGTTGGCGCGAGTCAGTTTTTCGAGGGCTTCCTGATCCCCCTTTCTGATTCGCTGTGCAAGTTCAACTTCTTCCTCAACGGTGATAAGTTCCTCTCTACCAATCTCTTGCAGATACTTATCAAGAGATGCGCTCTCTCGATTAGTAATTGACTTTGTAATCTTAAGTTGTCTCATACAAACAAAAAGTCTGCAAAGGTACGAAAGTAATTTTCAAAAAACGAAAAAATCTTTTAAAAAATTACATATTAATCATCACTTCTTTTGTGGTTCCATCTCTTACAATGGTAATTACAGCCTTTTCACCCGGACGGAGCCTGTTTACCTGCTCCTGCACCTCAGAAGCCGTACCAACAGGATTGAGATTTATCTCCTTGAGGATATCGCCACTCTTTATCCCTGCCCCATCAGCCAAGCCGGAAGGTTGAACTTCCATAACCACAACCCCGTCATTGGAATCTGCCATAGAGATGCCGAGAACCACCCTGCGCACTTCACCATACTGAATCATATCGTCCGTTACGCGCTTTACAATATTCACCGGCACCGCGAATGAATATCCTGAATAAGAACCTGTAAGAGAGATAATTGAAGTGTTGATACCAACCAATTGGCCTGCAGTGTTCACAAGGGCGCCGCCGCTGTTGCCGGGATTTACGGCCGCATCAGTTTGGATAAACGACTCAACCCTGAATTTCCCGTCATAATTGGGGAAAGCACGTCCCTTTGCGCTGACGATTCCCGCTGTGATTGTAGAACGCAAATCGTATGGGCTGCCGATAGCCAGCACCCACTCACCGAGGCGAAGGTCATCAGAATCCCCAAGCTCTATTGCCTGCAGATTTTCCGCATCGACTTTCAGAAGAGCTATGTCGGTTGCCGGATCGGTGCCAATCACCCTGGCCGCATAGACTTTATTGTCGTAGGTTGTTATCTCCACCTCGTCCGCGCCAGAAATGACGTGATTGTTGGTAACGATGTATCCATCTTCAGTAATAATGACTCCCGAGCCCAGACCGTATTCATCTTTCGGGGTGTTCGCAAAACCGAAGAGAAAATCGAGCACCGATGAAGGAGCCTGGTATCTGGCTTTCTTCACCACCTTGACATAAACCACAGTATTTACTGCCATTTCGGCAGCATCGGAAAAGTCGAATCCCGAAATCGATTCCGCTTTCCTGGCCGGCCTTCTTGCCTCCTTTTCATCGCCTTTCCTCAAAACTTCACGCTCAACCTCCGCTATATCTGCATATTTCGATACCACCTTGTCCGCAACATACCAGGAAACGCCACCCGAAACGATGGCAGATAAAATAATGATAACTATTGTTTTTCTCATAATGATTTTTTTTACGTTGAGGTCTCAATTTGTATGCCATATCGCTTTGTGATATGAAGCATTTTAGTTACATTTGCGTGTTTATAGACTTTGAAAAATATAATTGTTAAAAATATGAAATTTGTAGTATCAAGCTCGGAACTCCTACGTGGATTAGTATCCGTTTCAAGGGTTATCGCAAGTAAGTCATCCCTTGCCATTTTAGACAACTTTCTCTTTGTATTGAAAGACAATACCCTCATAGTCACCGCATCCGATGGTGAAACCACCCTCAGAACAATGATGCCCATCGACCAGGTTATTCAAGAAGGAGAAGCTGCCGTTCCCGCCAAGCTCATAATCGACTCTCTGAAAGAGTTTCCCGACCAGCCCCTCACATTCGGCACGGAAGGAAATTCAACGATGAACATCGTATGGGCAAGCGGTGCATCAAAGATTCCTTATTTCCCCGCAGAAGATTATCCTGTCCTCCCGGCACTTACAGAATCTGCAATTTCCATCACCATACCGGCCGGAACGCTGCTCAATGGTATCAACGACACAATATACGCCACTGCAGAAGAAGAGCTTCGCCCCGTGATGAACGGTATCTTCTTCGATGTCAACACAGATTCGACTTCGCTCGTAGCCTCTGATGCCCACAAGCTTGTATGCTACACCGTCAAGAGCGTGAATGCACCTGAAAAAGCTTCGTTCATCCTCCACAAGAAACCCGCATCCATCCTGAAGAACATCCTTGCCAAGGTTACCGATGAGATAGCGGTCACTTTCGACTCAAGGAATGCAATCTTCACATTGGGGAACACGGTACTCGTATGTCGTCTCATTGAAGGGACATACCCCGCATACCGCACGGTAATACCGAAAAACAATCCCAACAAGATGATTATCGGCAGAATAGAGCTTCTTAATGCAGTGCGCCGCGTGGCCGTTTGCTCGAATCAAGCCACAAGCCATATCGTGCTCAAGCTGGACACCAACGAGCTTATGATTACCGCAGAAGACACCGAGTTTTCAATCTCAGCATACGAGAAGATTAACTGCCAGTACGATGGAGCATCTATGTCGATAGGATTCAAAGCCCCGTTCCTTGCAGAAATTCTCGGAAACTTCCCTTACGAAAACATCTGTATGGAGCTTGCCGACAGTTGCCGTGCGGCCCTCATCGTAAGTGCAGACGAAAAGGACCCCACGGAGGATCTCTGCGCACTTCTTATGCCTATTATGATAAATTCCTAATTTGACAAAGGATGCAGCTTAATCTTAACAATCCGCTTATTTTCTTTGATATAGAAAGTACGGGATTGAATGTTTCATCAGACAGGATAGTGGAGATTTCAGCCGTGAAGGTATTTCCCGACGGCAAGGAAGAGATAAAGACGAGACGAATAAACCCCACAATCCCCATATCCAAGGAAGCTTCCGCCATCCATCACATCACCGATGATGACGTCAAGGATTGCCCCTCCTTCAAACAAGTGGCGAAATCGTTTGCCGCCTGGATGGAAGGGTGCGACATCGCCGGCTACAACTCGCTCAAGTTTGACATTCCCCTTCTGGCCGAAGAGTTTCTCCGTGCAGGTGTGGATTTTGATTTCAGAAAAAGGAAACTCGTTGACGTTCAGAACATTTTCCACAAGATGGAGCAGCGGACACTTATAGCCGCATACAAATTTTACTGCAACAAGGACCTCACCCAGGCCCATAGCGCGGAAGCCGACACGCTTGCCACCTACGAAGTGCTCAAGGCGCAGCTCGACCGTTATCCTGACGCCCTCAAGAACGACGTCAAGTTTCTCGCAGATTTCTCCACCAAGACCAGGATACTCGATTATGCCGGGCGTATATGTTTGAATGACAAAGATATACCTGTATTCAGCTTCGGAAAGCACAAAGGGATTCCGGTGGAAACAGTCTTTGAAAAAGAGCCCAGCTATTACGACTGGATTCAAAAGGGAGATTTTACCCTCGACACCAAAAAGGTGGTTACAGAGCTGTACATCTCCTTCAGGATGAAGCGATGAACATAGCGGTTGTTTCCTTAGACGACAATAAAAAATACAGTTTCCGTCCCGACACCACTCTCAACAGGGACGGAGCTGATTTTTATTGCCCCGACAACTTTTCGCCGATTCTGATTCCTTGCATCTACACCCGGGTGCTTAAACCGGCAAAATGTGTAAGACCTAGATTTGCAGAAAGATACTGCAGCTCTTACGATTTTGGACTTCTGATGGATGACGGCTTGTTAGACCCTGTTATGGCAGGATATATCGATGGCAGTTCCCTCTTGAAAGGGGATTTCAAACCATTTGCAGAGACAAGTGAAAAGGTATCGCTTTTAGTTGATGGCGAAGAGATATTCTCCGCAACGGCAGAGCCCCGCAACAATCTCTTTTTCGATGCAATAGTGCAAATATCTTCTCGCACCACACTCAGAGCCAACGACTATGTGGTCATAAAATTGTCAGAAGGGATTCCGGCATCATTTGGCAAGCATAGTGTCACATTGGCTTGCAACAATATCAACATATTGGATTTCAAAATATTATAAAACATATTTCGACATTTTGGAGATTTCCACGGATGCGGCAAATTTGGCAGCATTGACACCGGCCAGCGCTCCGGTTGAAAATGCAATCTGAAGATTGTAGCCACCCGTATCCCCATCGAGATTCAAGACCTCACCAGCAAAGAAGAGCCCCTTCAAAAGCCTTGAGTGCATAGTTTTTGCCACCACCTCTTCCAGCGAAACGCCGCCGGCCGTGACCACCGCCCTGTGATATCCGGCATAGGATTGTATCTTGAAGTTCCATTCTTTCAATCTTGAAGCCAGATTATTGATATTCAAACCATTTTGTGAGGATAAAAACGGAGCCACCAAATCTTTCGGCATCAATTTAGCCAGCAATCTGCGCATCTTTGCATCCGACATGGCAGT